>CAYPVG010000271.1:0-10807 GCA_964414085.1 uncultured Boseongicola sp.
ATACGGGCTTTATGAGGTCGTTGAGACTCCTGAGGAGTGCTGGGCATCGGTTGGCGAGACCTACATCGTTGCGGACAAGCTCGCAGGAGATGTCTTTGGTCGCGCTCGGTTGGAAGAAGGCATGTATGTCCGTGTTGGCGATGTTGACCCCTCTGCGATCGATGGGCTCAGACATCCGTTGTTCGAGGTCGAAGGTGGCAACGGTGAATGGGATGACATCCGAGACTTCCGTGCTGCCGACTTCGTGACAGACGAGGAAGGCACGGGTTTCGTGCACTGTGCGCCATCGCACGGGATGGAAGAGTATGAACTCTATCGTGATCTTGGCATGCTGAGCCAAGTGATCACCTACAATGTACTGGACGATGGTTCATTCCGAGAGGACCTCCCGTTCTTTGGTGGGAAGTACATCCTGTCGCGTAAAGGTGGTGAAGGCGACGCAAACAAAACGATCATCGACAAGCTGGTCGAGGTCGGCGGTCTGCTTGCACGTGGCAAGATCAAGCACTCATACCCGCATTCTTGGCGCTCGAAGGCGCCTGTTATCTATCGCAACACGCCACAGTGGTTTGCAGCCATCGACAAGGCTGTCGGTGATGGGCAAGACCAGTTCGGGACGACGATCCGCGAACGCGCGTTGACCGAGATCGACAACGTGAAGTGGACACCACAAACAGGCCGAAACCGTCTCTATTCCATGATGGAAGCGCGGCCTGACTGGGTGTTGTCGCGTCAACGAGCATGGGGTGTGCCGCTAACGTGCTTCGTGAAGAAGGGTGCGCTTCCGACAGACGAAGATTTCCTTCTCCGGAATGATGCTGTGAACGCGCGTATTCTGGACGCTTTCGAAGCCGAAGGCGCGGATGCCTGGTACAAACCGGGCGCAAAAGAGCGTTTCCTTGGGAACGACGCGTCAGCCAGCGAGTACGAGCAGGTGTTCGACATTCTCGATGTGTGGTTCGACTCTGGATCAACACACGCCTTTGTGCTGCGGGATCGTGATGACGGGTCTGTTGACGGGATCGCTGATCTCTATCTGGAAGGTACTGACCAGCACCGTGGTTGGTTCCATTCGTCGCTTTTGCAGTCTTGTGGAACCAACGGACGCGCACCGTACCGCGGTGTCCTGACACACGGGTTCACGCTGGACGAGAAGGGCAACAAGATGTCCAAGTCGCTTGGCAATACGATCGTCCCTGATCAGGTTGTAAAGCAGTATGGTGCGGACATCCTGCGGCTTTGGGTGGCGCAGACGGATTACACGGCAGACCAGCGGATCGGGCCGGAAATCCTGAAAGGTGTGGCGGATAGCTACCGTCGCCTGCGGAATACCTTCCGGTTCCTTCTGGGCAATGTTGGCGGAGTTTCCGAGCCTGTTGCGCCTGCGGATATGCCTGAGTTGGAGCGCTGGGTGCTGCATCGTCTGGCCGAGTTGGATCACAAAGTTCGTACGGGATACGAGGCCTACGATTTCCAAGGTGTGTTCCGGGCAGTGTTCGAGTTTGCGACGTCCGATCTGTCTGCGTTCTTCTTCGATATCCGCAAGGACGTGCTTTACTGCGACGGAGACACACTTGAGCGTCGCGCGGCGCTGACGGTTCTGGATATTGTGCTGGCGCGGTTGAACACGTGGCTCGCGCCGATCTTGACGTTCACAATGGAAGAAGTGTGGCTGGAGCGGACAGGTGGAGACGGTTCTGTGCATTTGGAAGACATTCCAGAGACACCGAAGGATTGGCTTGACGAGACGCTGGCTGCCAAATGGGCGGGCGTTCGGCGGGTGCGTCGTGTTGTGACCGCGGCTTTGGAGGTTCAGCGTCGCGATAAAGTTATTGGGGCTTCACTTGAGGCGGCACCGGTTGTGCACGTCGAAGATGCAGCTGTGTTGGCGGACCTGAAAGCATTGCCGTTCCACGACATCTGCATCACATCGGCGATCGTGCTTACGAGTGATCCAGCACCAGCCGAGGCGTTCCGCCTGCCTGAAATTGAGGGCGTCGGCGTCGTGTTTGAGACTGCAGACGGAGATAAGTGTCAGCGCTGCTGGAAGATCCTTCCTGATGTTGGCAGCCATGCTCACGCGAGCACTTGTGCACGGTGCGACGCCGCACTGGGATAGTTTCGACCCGCTTGTGCGGGCCGATGCACCGGGGGCTCTGCCCCCGGGCCCCCGGGAATATATTTACCAAGAAGAAGATCAGATCTTGCCTGAGCTGACGCGCGATACGCCTTTTGGAGCGATTACGCTTGTCGAGGAGGCGGGCGCGGTTGTTGCGTTGAATTGGGGTGGTGAGGGTGTTGACGAAACGCCGGTTCTGATCGAAGCGCATCGTCAATTGGCGGCATATTTTGCGGGAGAGTTAACGGAATTCAATGTGCCTTTGGCACCCAAGGTTTCGCCTCGGCAACGCGAATTTCTGGATGCTTTGATTGCTATTCCCTTTGGTGAGACGTTGACCTATGGCGAGATTGCCAAAACGACCGGCTTGTCGGCGCAAGCGGCCGGGCAGGCCTGCGGAGCGAACCCTATAGCCATCATTATCCCGTGCCATCGAGTCACCGGCACAGGCAACCTGGGTGGGTTTTCGGCTCCTGGCGGTGTTGAGACGAAGGTTGCCCTCCTAAAGCACGAAGGCGCGGCGAGTCTTCTGATTTAGGTAATCGGTTTGGCCAGTATATGTGCAACGGGCGCGGGAACGGTATAGGTGTCGCCTGTCGCGAAGCCTTCTTCAACGTCCTTCGCTATTGATTGCCCGACCTTCTCGCGCGTTTCATCGTCCAAAGTCATGAGCAGCATGCGTGCGGCGACCGTTCCATGCAGAAATCCGAAGAACAGCTGTTCGGGCTCTTCGATGTTCCAAGCCAGAGGCAGTTGGGAATGCGAAGTCATGCTAAGGCCGGCATCTTTGAGCTTTGCTGCGGCGTCGTCTTGTCGAGCATAGAGAAAGAAATCGGGGGCGGGCGGTGGTGTTGCACCTTCAGGCAGGGCGGCGCGCGCATGAGAAAAGACTATACGGAAAGCCGCTGATACATCAGGGCCCATCCAAGCCGTCATGGAGAAGGTTCCGTCTGGCTTGAGGACGCGCGCGACTTCGGAAAGGGCTCTGTCCTGATCTGGGATATGCATGATGCCGAAGTTGCAGGTCACCGCATCGAAAATGCCGTCGTCAAATGGAAGAGCTTGAGCATCGCCTTCAATGAACTCGATGTCAGGTGATTTGGACCTTGCAATGTTGAGCATCGTCTTTGAGAAATCGAGCCCGGTGACGGAATGGCCTTGTTTGGCAATCGCTGAAGTGAGCGTGCCCTGTCCGCAGCAGAGGTCAAGCACTCGTGCGGGTGAATCGATGGCTGCGAGATGGCTTGGGAACGTGTTGTCCACGACTTGACTGAAGTTTGAAATATACGCTTTTGCGATTGAATCGGTGGCCCATCCTGTGCGTTCGCGGTCGCCGAAGATCGTAAAATCATTCATCTTATGTTCCCTCGGTTTTTTCGAATTTTGCGATGCTAGGGAGATTCGGTCAAATTCGCGCCGTTGCGTCTGCAAGTCGTGCGTTCTATAGGCGGCGGTTATGGACCATTTTCTCTATAAAGACGGCGTATTGCATGCCGAAGACGTGGCGATCCCGGAGATCGCGGAAGCGGTGGGCACGCCGTTCTACGTCTATTCGACAGCGACATTGACGCGGCACTATCGCCTATTTGACGAAGCGCTCGATGGGCTTGATCATCTCGTTTGTTACGCGATGAAAGCCAATTCGAACCAGGCTGTTCTGAAGACCATGGCGAACCTTGGTGCCGGCGTCGATGTGGTGTCTGGTGGAGAATATCTGCGCGCAAAGGCGGCCGGTTTTCCGGGTGATCGGATTGTCTTTTCCGGCGTAGGGAAAACCCGTGATGAAATGCGTCTGGCGCTTGAAGGTGGCATTCGGCAATTCAACATTGAAAGCGAACCTGAGATGCTTGTTCTGTCTTCGGTTGCAGACAGCTTGGGCATCACCGCGCCGATCACGGTACGCGTCAATCCGGATGTCGATGCGAAGACGCACGAGAAAATTGCGACCGGCAAGTCTGAGAACAAGTTCGGAATCCCTATTGCTCGGGCCCGCGAAGTCTATGCGTTGGCGGCCTCGCTGCCCGGTCTCGATGTCATTGGGATTGATGTGCACATCGGCAGTCAGCTGACTGAGCTTGAGCCGTTTGAGCTGGCTTATCGGAAGGTTGCCGAGCTGACGGAGACGCTGAGGGCTGATGGACACAACATCCGCCGTCTCGATCTTGGCGGCGGGCTGGGAATTCCTTATGAGCGTTCAAACACTGCGCCGCCATTGCCTGTCGAGTATGGCGAACTGGTCCAGCGCACGGTCGGACATCTTGGGTGTGAGATAGAGATCGAGCCGGGGCGTTTGATTGCCGGTAATGCCGGGCTTTTGGTCAGCGAAGTTATCTACGTCAAATCTGGCGAAGATCGCGACTTCCTCATCCTCGATGCGGCAATGAACGACCTCATCCGACCTGCAATGTATGGTGCCTACCATGATATTTTGCCGGTTGTTGAGGCCGATGCTGGCGTTGAGCCGGCGGTGTTCGATATTGTCGGTCCCGTTTGCGAAAGTGGCGATACTTTCACCAAGAATCGCACGATGCCTCCTGTCAAAGAAGGTGAACTTGTCGCGTTCAGATCTGCCGGTGCCTACGGGGCTGTAATGGCGTCTGAGTACAATACGCGGCCTTTGGTGCCTGAAGTCCTTGTCCATGAGCATCAATTCGCCGTCATCCGTGCGCGTCCGACCTTTGACGAGATCATAAATCGAGATACCATTCCTGAATGGCTTGAGGGCTCGGCATAATCCGAACCCGGCCCTATATGTTGGGCACATGACGGACCCACGGAACCTTCCTCCCCAAGCAGCAGAGCGGCTGGCCTGGCCGCTGCGGCTGACGTTTGTCGGTATGGTTGCCGAGCGGTTGGTTCGTAGCTTCTGGCCACTGTGGACCGTTTTGATTGCGGTTTTGGCTGCATTGATGCTGGGTTTGCAGGATCTATTGCCGCTTGAAGCTGTTTGGGGTGTTGGCGTTGTCGCCGTCATTGCGGCGCTTTGGACAGCTGTGCGAGGGATACAATCGTTCCGGTGGCCATCGCGTGAGGATGCGTTGGATCGACTGGACCGGACGGTACCAGGGCGGCCTATCGCCGCAATTTCAGATGCACAGGCTATAGGGGCGGGCGATCCAGCCTCTGAAGCGGTCTGGAAGGCGCATGTGGAGCGGATGGCGGAGCGTGCGAAATCTGCGAAGGCACCAGCGCCTGATCTCAAGTTGGCCCGACGAGACCCTTATGCTGTTCGCTACGTTGCGCTTCTTGGTTTGACGGTTGCGCTGCTCTTCGGTTCGGTTTGGCGCGTGACCTCGGTCGCCGAGATGGCACCGGGCAATCAGGTTGTGGCCAGTGGGCCGTCTTGGGAAGGCTGGGTTGAGCCGCCGCTTTATACCGGATTGCCGAGCCTTTACTTGAACGACATTTCGCAAAGCAGTTTGGAGGTTCCTGAGGGCAGCAGGGTGACCATTCGCTTCTATGGCGAGGTGGGTGCGTTGACGCTTGGTGAAACGGTATCGGCACGCACCGAGGATGTGCCGCCTGCGAGCGATCCCGTCCAGGCCTTTGATATTTGGCAAAGTGGTGTGATTGAGATTGGCGGCCCGGGAGGACAGTCTTGGGAAATCGCCGTCATCGAGGATCAGAACCCATCCATTGAGTTCGATGGGCCAATTGTTCAGGGCGAAGGTGGTCGTATGGAGGCGCCGTTTGTAGCGTCCGACGATTATGGCGTCACTGACGGACAGATGGAGATCACGCTTGATCTTACTCAAGTCGACCGGCGCTACGGCCTGACGATTGATCCTGAAGAGCGCGATCCGATTGTACTGGATATTCCGATCACGATTTCAGGTGATCGTTCTCAGTTTGCCGAAACAGTTGTCGAAGATTTCAGCGAACATCCGTGGGCCAATTTGCCAGTTACCGCGTCTCTCCTTGCGCGGGATGCGGCGGAGCATGAAGGCTTGTCGGCTCCACAGTTTGCGACGCTTCCAGGGCGGCGGTTCTTCGATCCGCTGGCGAAGGCGATTGTTGAGCAGCGCCGTGATTTGCTTTGGAACCGGGCAAATGCGCCGCGTGTGGCACGGCTTCTGCGCGCCGTGTCTTTCCAGCCCGAAGACGTGTTTCGATCAGAAACGGTTTATTTGAAGCTGCGTTACACGGTGCGGCGGCTCGAGACCCGTGTCTCGCTCGGTCGACTAACGGATGAGATTGTAGACGAGACCGCTGACGCGCTTTGGGGCCTTGCGATTGAGATTGAGGAAGGTGACCTCGGGGATGCCTTGGAGCGCCTTCAGCGCGCGCAAGATCGTTTGGCCGAGGCCATTGAGAATGGCGCGACTGACGAAGAAATCGCAGAGCTGATGCAAGAGCTGCGCGAAGCTATGCAGGACTACATGAACCAGCTTGCGCAGCAGCAGCCCGAGGGGCAGCAGCAACAGCAGGCTGAAAATCAGCAAATGCAAGAGATGACTGGCGACCAGCTGCAGGACATGCTGGACCGCTTGCAGGAGCTGATGGAGCAGGGGCGGATGGCCGAAGCTCAGCAGTTGCTCGATCAGTTGCGTCAGATGATGGAGAACATGCAGGTCGCCCAAGGCCAGCAAGGACAACAGAGCCAAGGTGAACAGGCCATGGAGGGATTGGCCGAGACCCTGCGCGACCAACAAGGTTTGTCGGACGAGGCATTCCGCGACCTTCAGGAACAGTTCAATCCAAATGCCCAAGCTGGTCAGGCCGAGGGCAACGAGGGCCGGAGCGGTGGCGGCGAAGGGCGCGGTGCGCAGCATGACCAGTCGCAAGGGCAAGGCGAGGGCGGTCAGCAGGGGTCGAACCAGCAAGGTGGCGAACAGCAGAATGGTCAAGGCGAGGGTAGCCTTGCGGATCGTCAGCAAGCTTTGCGAGATCAGTTGCAGAGGCAACAGCAGAACTTGCCGGGTGCTGGAACACCAAATGGTGACGCGGCCCGCGAGGCGCTAGGACGCGCGGGCGAGGCCATGGATGATGCTGAAAATGCTCTCCGTGATGAAGATTTCGCCGGGGCGTTGGACAGCCAATCCCAGGCGATGGAGGCGCTGCGAGAAGGCATGCGCGAGCTGGCCGAGCAAATGGCCGAGCAGCAGCAGCAACAGGGTGGCCAACAGGGCCAACAGCTCGGTCAAGGCAACCCGGACGGTGCGCGTGATCCACTCGGGCGCGAGCCTGGACAGAATGGGCGTTTGGGCACGGATGAACAGCTTTTACAGGGTGAGGATGTTTATCGCCGTGCACGGGAACTGTTGGACGAAATCCGACGCCGCTCGGGTGAACAGGACCGCCCCACAGAAGAGCTGGATTATCTGAAGCGCCTTCTCGATCGGTTCTGAAGACTGTTGGCAATCGACCGCCCAAACCGAAATCTGTTGTTTTCTTGTTAGGGGTTCTGCGCGTAGCATCAATGCAGAGCAGATAAAAAATTTCAGGTGACCTATGCGTGTATTTTCAGCGGCAGTTGCCAGCCTTTTTGCATTTTCGGTTGCAGTTGCGAGCCCTGCGCCTGAGTTTTCGGTGTATCCGAAACCGAGACCTCAGAGCGGAGATTTAGTTCTGGCGCAGGCGACCACATCAAACGCAGCTTTTGCGCGCTGGATCGACCGGTTTCGCGGACGTGCCCGTGCGGCGGGAATACGGGACAGCGTTTTTAACGCCTCTTTTCAGGGTGTTAGATATAATACCAGTGTGGTTCAGAAGGACCGAAATCAGTCTGAGTTCACCAGTCAGATCTGGGATTATCTGGATAGTGCGGCATCAAGTTCGCGCGTTCGCAACGGCCGCGATGCCCTGCGCGAGAACCGTCGGGTGCTGGCCGAGATCGAAGCAAAATATGGCGTGGAAGCGGAAGTTGTTACCGCCGTTTGGGGGCTTGAAAGCAGCTATGGCAGCTTCCGGGGCGACATTCCGATTGTCGAGGCGTTGGCGACTCTGGCGTTTGATGGACGGCGTGGACGTTTCTTTGAGCAGCAACTGATTGCCGCCCTGAAAATCATACAGTCCGGGGACGTGCGGCCCGGGGATATGCGCGGGTCCTGGGCGGGCGCGATGGGGCACACGCAGTTTATTCCAACGTCGTACCTTGCCTATGCCGTCGATTTTCGCGGCGACGGCCGACGCGATATCTGGGCGGACGATCCAACCGACGCTTTGGCGTCCACGGCGGCCTATTTGAAGAACTTTGGATGGACCAAAGGTCAGCCCTGGGGTGTTGAAGTGCGGCTTCCGCGCGGGTTCGATTACCGCCAGTCGGGTGAAAAAATCAAAAAGTCGCCCACACAATGGGCCGCGATGGGTGTACGTGACGTTAACGGCGCGCGCGTCCCAAATCATGGGCGCGCTTCGATCTTGTTGCCGGCGGGCGCGCAGGGTGTCGCCTTCATGATCTTTGACAACTTCCATGTGATCGAGCGCTACAACACGGCGGATGCTTACGTGATTGGTGTGGGCGTATTGAGCGATCGGATTTCCGGGTCGGGCGCGCTAAAGGCAAAGTGGCCGCGCAGTGATCGCAACCTTGCGTTCCGAGAGAAGCAGGAGATGCAGCGTCTCCTGACTCGCAAGGGATTCAATACCCAAGGTGTGGACGGGATTATCGGGCCGAATACGATCCGTGCGATCCGAAGCTTTCAATCTTCGGTCGGTATGATCCCGGATGGGTATGCGAGCTATGAGGTTCTGAAGCGCCTGCGCTAGGGCGAGTAGCACCAACATCCTTTGTGGTGATCGTTCACAATGCCGACGGCTTGCAAATAGGCGTAGATGATCGTGGTTCCGACGAAGGACATGCCGCGCTTTTTCAGGTCTTTTGAGATTTGGTCTGAGAGCGGGGTTGAGGCTGGGATTTCAGCAGAGGTTGCCCAGTTTCCTTTAAGTGGTGTGCCGTCGACGTGCGCCCATAGGTAGTTGGAAAAGCTGCCGAATTCTCTCTGCATTTCAATATAGACGCGGGCGTTCTTGCGCGCTGCGGGGACCTTTTGGCGATGACGGACGATGCCAGGGTTCTCGAGCGCCTTCTGCAACTCGAAATCGGTCATGTTGGCGACCTTTTCGATGTCGAAGTTGTGGTAGACCTCACGATACCCTTCGCGCTTTTTCAGAATGGTTTCCCAGGACAGACCCGCGTGCGCACCTTCCAGGATTAGCATCTCGAAGAGCATCTGGTCATCGTGAACGGGCACGCCCCATTCGGTGTCGTGGTAGTGGGCGTATAGCTCGGTGTGAGAGCCGAAGCAGCGGGTCTTGTCGTCGATTGGATCAGCCATCTGTGGACGATAGCGATGTGCGCCAGAGCTGTCACCGGGGGCTGTTGCCATCTTCTGTCAGGAGCGTTCGGTGGCAACGGTCGGTGTTTGGCAACAGTGGGCAACACGCTCGTTGGTTAATGCCAAGAAATGAAGGGATTCTGGCCGATTTCGGTGATCGGTATCGCGTCGGTAATACGTCGGTATTACGTCGGTGCCGTTTGGGGCGGGATAGGGGCCAAACCACATGATGTGGTGGTCACGTTAACCTACTTTAAAAAATGGGTGAACGCCGTGGTCACATGTGGTCTTCGGCATCTGCTACGTCGATACCGAGCGCATCGAGGCCGTCCTCGAGATACTCCGCGAGGCTGGGGATGCCTGACAGGTATTGCTCGGTAGGAGCGGAAGCCTCTTCTCGAGCAACTTGGCGGGCCTCTTCAAGTTCGTCCGGCGAGTAGGTTTCGCGCCCGACCCACATGAGAGCCACAAGACTGGTTTTCTCGTCATCGTTCAGACCAGAGATGTAGTCGGAGAGTTGATGGCTATCAGGCCCGTACTCGCGAGTGAGAAAGATGACGCGGACGATTTTGCCGTTGGAGATATCAAGCATGCGGTGAGCCCTCCCTTAGAGCTTTGGTTCTTTCGAAACTTATGGGGTGCCCACGTCCCGCGCTTTGCGCCAGATCAACCGCTTGTTGGAGCGGGCGGTATGCCGTAGATGATAGCGCAAACATCCTTGATGAGGTGCGCTATGGCGTTTTCGTTCAATCGCAATGACTTTCCGTCGGACTTTCGGTTTGGAGCGGCCACTGCAGCCTACCAGATTGAAGGGACCTCCTTCGGGACAGTCGGAGGCACGCATTGGGATACATTTGCGGCGGTGCCGGGGAATGTCGAGAAGGCCGAAGACGGACGGGTGGCCTGCGACCATTACCGTCGCTGGAGCGAGGATCTGGACCTGGTGCGCGATGGGAATTTCGATGTGTACCGGTTCTCGACGATGTGGCCGCGTGTGATGCCGGATGGGCGGACGGTGAGCGCCGAAGGATTGGATTTCTACGATCGGCTGGTCGACGGGATAGTCGAGCGCGGGCTGTCGCCGAACCTCACGTTGTATCATTGGGACATGCCGTCGGACTTGGCGGATTTGGGCGGCTGGACCAACCCCGATGTGGGGAAGTGGTTTGCCGATTACACGGAAGCGGTGATCGATCGGATCGGGGATCGTGTGGATGCCGCGGCGACGATCAACGAGCCGTGGTGTGTCGCCTGGCTTTCGCATTTTCTTGGCGGGCATGCGCCGGGATTGCGTGACATTCGCGCGGCAGCCCGGGCGATGCATCATGTGTTGGTTGCGCATGGACAGTCATTGGAGGTGATGCGGGCGAAACGGCAGGAGAACCTTGGGATTGTCCTGAATTTTGAGCAT
>CAYPVG010000272.1:0-5313 GCA_964414085.1 uncultured Boseongicola sp.
TTGTCGCAACACCAATGGAGGGCCGTATTCGACTCGCCGGAGTGGTCGAGTTTGGCGGTCTCGATGCTCTCCCATCAAGGAAGCCCTTCGAGCTGCTCGAGCGGAACATCCAAGCCGCTATGCCTGGCCTTACCTGGAAGAGAACCGAAGAATGGATGGGGCATCGCCCTTCCATGGCAGACTCAATTCCTGTGATCGGGGAAGCGCCGGGTCTAAAGGGCTCATTCGCCGCTTTTGGGCATGACCATATTGGCCTGACAGGAGGACCAAAAACAGGTCGAGTTCTGGCGCAACTCATCTCGAACAAGAATCCAAACCTTGACCTAAGCCCCTATTCGCCTGCACGTTTCTCCGGGTGAAGTCGGGGATCATCGACACAAACTCACGAAAAGACAGGGAGATTAAAATGACTAAAGTGACACATCTGCTTGCCGGTGCGGCAGCAGCAGCGGTACTTGCCGTTCCGGCATATGCTGATACTTGGGATATGCCTATGGCCTACTCTGGGTCGAATTTTCACTCTGTGACGGGCGCAGAATTCGCCAAGTGCGTAACGACTGGCACTGGCGGCGACATCTCGATCACTACTCATCCGGGCGGTTCTCTATTCGCCGGGGCCGACATTAAGCGGGCTATTCAGACAGGCCAGGTTCCTATTGGAGAACGCCTTCTGTCAGGCCACCAGAACGAAAGCGCGATCTTCGGCTGGGACTCTGTACCGTTCCTCGTTTCTTCGTTTGACGAGCACGACAAACTGTATGAAGCAGCAAAACCCGCCGTGGAGGAAGTACTTGCAGAACAGAATCTGACGCTGCTTTACTCCGTGCCATGGCCGCCGCAGGGCCTATACTTCCGTGATGAAGTTGCCACAATGGACGACATGGTCGGCGTCAAGTTCCGCTCATACAACAATGCAACCTCACGGCTTGCTGAGTTAACAGGTATGCTCCCAGTCACCATCGAAGCTGCAGAGATCAGCCAAGCTTTTGCAACTGGCGTTGCGGACAGCATGGTCTCTTCTGGAGCCACTGGCTACGACCGCAAAGTCTGGGAAAGCTTGAACTATTTCTATTCGGTAGATGCTTGGTTGCCGCGCAACTACATCATGGTGAATTCCGACGTATGGGCTGATGTTTCCGACGCTAACAAGAATGTCGTGCAAGCTTGCGCCGAAATGGCCGAATACGCTGGTACATGGCGCGCTAAGGAGTACACAGGCTTCACACTCGCTGGTCTCGCAGCCGGTGGTATGACGGTTGAGCCTGCGAACGATAATCTGATGGCTGGCCTCAAAGAGGTTGGCGCCACAATGACCGCCGAATGGCTTGAGGCCGCTGGCGAAGCTGGTGCAGCGATCGTCGACGCTTACAACGCTCAGTAATCTGCAGCAAACTTAGGGACGGCGCTCAACTTCGCCGTCCCTTTCTCAACTTTGGTGAGGGCAAAGACTATGGCTGCTCTGCGTAAGACATTGGATTTTCTCTATCTGGCCGCGGGCATCCTCGCCGCGCTGTGCTTGATTACTATCCTATCATTGATCGTTTTGCAGATGCTCGCACGTTGGACAGGCGAGGTCTTTCCCGGCGCACCCAACTATGCAGGCTATGCGATGGCCGCCGCATCATTCTTTGCCTTCGCGAATGCGCTCGGGCGCGGCGCGCACATTCGAGTGTCCATTCTCTTAAATGCTGTCCCCACAAGGATTAAGTGGCTGCTCGAAATCTGGTGTTTTGGCCTTGGCGCTGCCATTGCCGCCTATTTCACCTATTACGCTTACACGTTTGTTTATTGGTCCTGGAAGTTCAACGACATCAGCCAAGGCCAGGATGCTACCGCGCTTTGGATACCTCAGTCCGTGATGGTTCTCGGCGGAGGACTTCTGACGATCGCACTACTCGACAATTTATTCCACCTATTTGCTCGCGGTGAGCACCGCATAAATGCTGAAACTGTTGGAAGTGGGGAGTAGGGCGACATGACCGAAATCTACGCGATCACGATATTTCTTTTCGTCTTATTCCTGCTCCTTGGCACCGGTGTTTGGGTTGGCCTCGCTCTTATGGGGGTTGCTTGGGTGGGAATGGAACTTTTCACGTCCCGGCCCGTGGGTGACGCTATGGTCACGACGATTTGGGCCTCCAGCTCTAGCTGGACGCTTACAGCGCTCCCTTTGTTTATTTGGATGGGCGAAATACTTTTCCGAACGCGGTTGTCAGAGGATATGTTCCGTGGCCTGTCACCCTGGCTTGCCCGCTTACCCGGTGGTCTGGTTCATACGAATATCGTCGGCTGCACTGTCTTCGCGGCGGTTTCCGGCTCATCCGCAGCCACTTTGACCACGGTCGGGAAAATGTCGATTCCTGAGCTCAGGGCCCGCAACTATCCAGAACGAGTCGTCATCGGTACTCTTGCCGGAGCAGCAACCCTGGGGCTTATGATCCCGCCTTCTCTTGCGCTCATCGTTTACGGCGTGACGGTCAACGAAAGCATCACGCAACTGTTCTTTGCGGGAGTCCTTCCGGGGCTTTGTCTTGCGCTCATGTTCATGGGGTACGTTGCGATCTACTCGGTGATTTCCAAAGGTTGGAATCCCATTCAGGAGACCAGCATGAAGTTCCGCGAGAAACTGGCAAACTCGCGGTACCTAATCCCTGTGTTGCTTTTGATCTTCGTCGTGATTGGCTCGATGTACACCGGCTATGCAACAGCAACCGAGGCTGCAGCCATTGGCGTGATCGGCGCCCTAATCCTTGCCGCTAGCCAGGGGTCTCTGAATTGGAACACCTTCACTGAGAGCTTAATGGGAGCCACGCGAACCTCAGCAATGATCGCCCTGATACTTGCTGGTGCAGCCTTCCTGAAACTTGCCATGGGCTTCACCGGACTTCCCAGAGCACTGGCGGAAGGAGTCGCGACAATGGAGTTGTCTCGCTTCGAGCTTTTGATGGTGCTTCTGGTTTTCTACATAATTCTCGGCATGTTCCTCGATGGTATCTCGAGTGTTGTACTGACCATGGCGGTGGTTGAGCCTATGGTGAGAGAGGCCGGAATAGACCTGATCTGGTTCGGAATTTTCGTCGTTGTAGTGGTCGAAATGGCGCAGATTACACCGCCAATCGGCTTCAACTTATTTGTCTTACAAGGCATGACGCATCACGAGATGGGCTACATTACGCGAGCGGCGTTGCCGATGTTCCTCATCATGGTTCTTATGTGCTTCATCCTCATTTGGGTTCCAGAAATAGCGCTTTGGCTGCCCGAAACGATGCGAGGCGGTCCCGATTAGCGAGCTACAAGGCGTGCTACATATCGCTGCGCGACACGGCCGCTGGTGCCTTGTCTTGGGTCTGGTGGCAGGTTTGTTGCTGCCTGGTCTCGCCGAGGCATTGCGGCCGTACCTTCCTTTGATGATTGCGGCCCTGCTATTCCTCGCAGCTTTTCGTATTGGGCCAGACTCCATTTGGCATGGACTGAGAAGTGATTTCAGCACCATCAAACTGGTCGCGGTGTTTCAAGTTGCAATGCCGCTTACAATTCTTGGTTTGACCCACGTCTTCGGCGTTGCTGGTACTACCGCTGGCTTGGCCGCAATCTTGGTGTTTGCTGCGCCCTCTGTCACGGGAAGCGCTAATTTTGCAATGATTATGGGGGTTAAGCCAGAAGCTGCTCTTCGGCTTCTATTGGTCGGCACTGCTCTTTTCCCATTAACGGTCTTGCCGATCCTTCTGCTGATCTCCGAGATAAATGTGGGAAATGTCCTTTCTGCCTCGGTACGGCTTATCATCGTGATCGGCGTCGCAGGAGGTCTGGCATTCCTTCTGAGGCGGGGGCGCTGGCAAAATCTGACCCAGTCCCAAGAACAATGCATCGATGGTGCCTCTGCAATATTACTTGGGGTTGTGGTTGTTGGTTTAATGTCCGCTGTCGGCCCTATGCTGAAGGCGACACCGTTGATTTTTGCAATGTGGCTTGCTTTCGCGACGGCCCTCAACATTGGGTCGCAGCTGTTGGTGTTTAACAGTGTCGCGAAGAAGCTTGCGTTAGAAGATCGCGGCTCTGTGAGTATTGTCGCGGGCAACCGCAACATTGCTCTGTTTCTGTTGGCTCTTCCGCCTGAAATTAGCTTTGAGCTGCTTAGTTTCATTGGGTGCTACCAAATACCCATGTACCTAACACCGATTTTGTTAGGGCGAATGTACCGGCGAGTTGGACGGTAGTTTCATCGAAACGCGTACAATAGCCGTCATCGACCGAGTTGCTAGCAAGGTCCTTACGGTGCGGAAGCTATCCCTATGTCTGCTTTGTCCGCGTAGCAGTCATTGGGCCTCGACCTAGATAACACCAGTTTTGCGGACATAGCTGGCATCAGTATCCTAAACGCTTCGATTGAAACCCTTTTCGGAAAAGGCCCGCTCGAGATGAGCGGGCCAGTCCGTAGGTGTACGAATTGCTGTAGCAGAGCTGCAAGGTTGTTTCGAACGCGTGGCGCGGCCTCACTTGGAGCTCAATAAAAAGCAACGAGCTACAATTTTTTCGCTTTCTTGTCCCATGGTCCTCTTCTAGTCCCGGGCAAACCCGCCGATCTGGCTGTTGAACACCGCGCCAAATGCTGCCAATCCCTCGCGAACACCACCTTCCGCCGGGCCGTAGACCTGCAAACCGGTGGGCTTCAGGACAGTCACAAAGCGATCGGCAAAATTGGCTCCGAAGTTGGCCAAGTGAATTCCGGCGTCGCCGTTTGTCTCAAAGCGCTCCAGAATTTGCACTTGGTCTCCGGTACGAAACCATTCGTAGCTCTTGGTGCCCGGTTCGGACTTAGTGGCGGCGACCATGTCTGACATGAGGGTGGCGAAGTCGGCCTCCTGGCCAGGGTTCACTTGAGCCGAAAGCATCCAGAACACATCATCGGTTGCTTCAAGGCTACTGTCCGCAAACGCAGGCGAAGCTGTTGCCAGGGTGAGCGCACCCCCAAGAATGGCAGTCGAGCGAATTTTTGAAAGTTTGTGGAACATGCCGGTTGTCTCCTTCTGCTGAACGTTCACTGAATCTTTGTTGCCAGAGCGCTGAGCCCGGCGTCGTAAAGACCGCCCAACATTGCTCTAAGCTGCTCGGTTTCGATCCCTTCTGCTTCGAACTCTGCTTCCCATGTCACGGAAGATCCGCCACTGCGGCGCGGCTCGACTCTGAGCGTCGAAACATAATCGCGCATCGGTAACGGGCTTTGGACAATGCGGTAAGTGTAGCTTCGTGCATTGCCATCGTGGTTGAGGATTTCTTCGCTAATCTCACCACCATCGGCCAGCGAACAGTTTC
>CAYPVG010000273.1:0-5116 GCA_964414085.1 uncultured Boseongicola sp.
GGATCTGAACTTTGGCACCTATGGCCTGAAGGCCCTGGAGCCTGAGCGTGTCACCGCACGTCAGATCGAAGCCGCCCGTCGTGCCATGACGCGTCACATGAAGCGTCAGGGTCGCGTCTGGATCCGCATCTTCCCGGACACTCCTGTGACCTCCAAGCCCGTCGAAGTTCGTATGGGTAAAGGTAAAGGTTCCGTGGACTTCTGGGCCTGCAAAGTGAAGCCAGGTCGCGTGATGTTCGAGATCGACGGCGTTGCTGACAGCATTGCTCGTGAGGCGCTTCGCCTTGCCGCGATGAAGCTGCCGGTCAAGACACGAACAATCGTTCGCGAAGACTGGTAAGTCTGCCGGTTTTTGCCGGAATGAAAAATTAGATTAGGGCGAGGCGAAAGCTTCGCCCTTTCGAGTCTTAAGGCCTAGGAGCCGAAGAATGAAAACCGTCGATATTGTTAAGTGGGTTGCCACGGTTGTTCAGCTGATAGGCTACGGACTGACGGGTATGAACATCGTGCCCTGGAACGTCTTCGCCTTCGTTGTCGGGATTGCACTTTGGTTTGCTGTAGGAGTGATGTGGAAGGACCGGGCCATTATGCTGGTGCATGTCGGGGCCTTCATCTCGCTCACGGCAGGATATCTTAATTCCTAATGGTTGCTCGTCTGTCGTTGGCAAAATCTGAGGCATTCATATCGAAACCTCATAAGGTCTTGGCGTAGCTGAGGAATGAGAACTCCTCGGTGGGGTCAGCTGGGCGCGGTATTGTCATTGCGAGAGCTTTCGACAGACACGTCGTCTCCCATGACAGTGTGTATATGTTAGGAGAATGGACGGTAGATGCTTCTTGATGGCACGCCGATCGATTTCTGAGCAAAGTCCATATTCAAAGCGGTTTTGCTGGAAGAACCGGAACATGTTGTGCCCAAAGGGCGCCGCCAAATAGATGAGAGGTTCGGATGGGTTGGCAGATCAATGAAGCTAATTGGCGGAATGAGGTTAGGATATGAGTAAGGGCGCGGACCGAGTTACGGGCGGCTGCCAATGCGGTAAGGTTCGGTATCGGGTCGCAGCGATTGGCCGGTCGTCGGTGTGCCATTGCCGGATGTGCCAGCGGGCTTTCGGGGCGTTTTATGCTCCTTTGGCGGTCGCGGAAGGTCTCGAGTGGACGGCAGAGGCTCCCGCCTATTTCCAAAGCTCAAATGTCTCCAAACGCGGGTTTTGCGGGGCTTGCGGGACGCCCTTGAGTTTGGAGAATTTGGACGGCTCGCTTACCGAGGTGTCGACAGGTTCGCTAGACGACCCGTCCTTGGCGCCACCGAGTTTGCAGATCAATCATCGTTACGCCTGGGATTTCACTGATGGGATCGGACAGCTCCCACGCCCAGATGATGTAACTGTCGCCGATAATGATGCTTGGAACGACGACGTTGTTTCATACCAGAGCGAGATCCCGAAATAAGCGAGGCGAAAACGTTCTCGCGTCGTGGTTCCGGCTGAGGTAGAGGTGCGATTATGACTGTCACAAATCTGTTTGCCACACCGTTGTACCGCGCTGCCCTGAGCGATCTTGGGGCATCTGTCGATCAACAGGAGCTGGAGATGTCCTGCATCTCAATCGCCGAAGACGACGAGGCGGGGCAAGAATGGTGTGAGCGGGAAGGGTATCCGGGGTACACGTCCTATTCGTCTCTTTCCGATTTGCCGTGGCGGTTTCCGATCTTTCAAGCCGTGAAAGAGGCGTTGGATTTGCATGTGGCGGCCTTTGCCAAGGAATTGCATTTTGATTTGGGTGAGGGGCAGTTGGTTCTGGAGGATCTCTGGATCAACATTCTGCCCGAGGGCGGCATTCACACTGCGCACATCCATCCGCATTCGGTCATCTCGGGCACGACCTATGTCGCGATGCCGGAAGGCACGAGTGCGCTGAAGTTGGAAGACCCGCGACTTCAGATGATGATGGCCGCACCGGGGCGGACGGCGGACGCGCCAGAGCATCTGCGGCAGTTCATTTATGTGCAGCCCAAGGTTGGTGACGTGCTGTTGTGGGAGAGCTGGTTGCGCCATGAGGTTCCGATGAACATGGCGGAAGATGAGCGAATCTCTGTGAGTTTCAACTACCGCTGGGACTCCTGACCGTCGGTATTCGGAACATTTTCGAAGCTTAGTGCGGAGCCATTTGGTTCCGCATTTTTTGTTGTGTGCGAGGCCTTTGCGAGCTTGCGCGGGCTTGCGCTTGACCAAATGTATCAAATGATACATTTAAATAAACATCAAATACATTTTGCGGAGAAGAGAAATGAAAGTTGTATCGGAGCACATGATTGACGCCTCGGCCGAGGCGGTCTGGGATCTGATGGGCGAGCGCTTTGGCGAAATCGGGGAATGGTCTGACACCGTGATCGCGTCGTCGCTTGATGGTCCAGTAAGAGAAGGGGCGTTGCGGACGTGCGAGTTGAAGCCGACGCCAGCTGCCTCGGGCACCATTCAGGAGCGGATCACTAAGTTTGACAGCGCGAACCGGACGTTCGCTTTTGACATCGTTTCTGGGCTGCCGGGTTTCATGCGGTTGGTGAACAGCGAGTGGTCAATCCATGATGCGGGCAATGGACGGACGAAGGCGGTGAACACATTGACGATCAAGGTTGCGTGGTGGATGTCGCCGATGCTGCCTGTTCTGCGCGGCCAGTTCCGGAAGACGATCGCGAGCTTCATTCCTCAAATCCAGTCAGCGGCATCGCGTCAGATGCGCGTGGTTGAGGCGCAGGCCATGGCTGGGTAGGGTCCCAGTTAGTTGGGCTGAACGGTCATGGTTGAGATGGTAAAGACGAAAATCAAAGCGACGGAGTCATCTGACACCAAAAGCGGCCAACCAGCGCGAGAAAGACTTATCTTGGCGGCGGCACAATTGTTTGCCGCCAAAAGCTTTGATGGTGTCTCGGTGCGTGAGATCTGCAAGGAAGCGGGCACCGGGATCAACATGATCCACCATTACTTCGGTAATAAGGACGGGCTGCTTGAGGCTATCGCAGAGCGGTTCGATGAACGCGTGTACGCGGTGCCTTTGCGGTTGTTGGAAACACCGGCGGCGTCCGCTGATGACTTAGAATCGCGCATGGCGCTTGTCTTTGAGACGACGCTTGAAGCCTGCATAGAGGCGCGGGACGTCTTTATGGTCGTGTTGCGCGAACAACCGGAACTTTCGACGTTGGCCAGGTATCAGGCGACTTTGGTTGCATTTCTGGACACGGCCAAGACCGATGGCCTTATCCGTGAAAGTGTGGATACGTCGATGATCTCGGGCTTTCTGCTCGACCGCGTTGTCAGCCAGGTTCAGTTCATGCCTTGGATCAAGAAGACGTCTGGTTTGGACGTCGCGACGGATGCGGAGTATAGGCATCGGTGGTCGAAGGCGAATGTGGATGTTTTCCTGCGGGGTGTTGCGGCACTTTAGCCCTGGGTCCACGCTTCTGAGAAAACGGCAAGAAACCCCTTGCCACATGGAATATTCCCCCCTATACGCCCGCTCTATTGTCCACTCCACCGGAATCAGGGTGACGCTTTTGGCGGCTCTCCGGTGATGTTGAAAAAGGAAGACAGGCGATGGACGCCAATGAACTGCGGGAGAAAACTCCCGATCAGCTTCGTGATGAGCTGGCAAATCTGAAGAAAGAGGCCTTCAACCTCCGTTTCCAGCAGGCCACCGGCCAGTTGGAAAACACTGCGCGTATGCGTTCGGTTCGCCGTGATGCTGCCCGCGTAAAGACGATCTTGAATGAAAAAGCAGCTGCCGCTGCTGCGGAGGCTTAAGACTATGCCAAAGAGAATTCTGCAAGGCACCGTGACCAGTGATGCAAACGCACAGACCGTAACTGTTTCGGTCGAGCGTCGTTTTACACACCCGGTTCTGAAGAAAACCATCCGTAAGTCCAAGAAATACCGGGCTCACGATGAGAACAACACGTTCAAGACTGGCGACAGTGTCCGCATTCAGGAATGTGCGCCGAAGTCGAAAACCAAACGTTGGGAAGTGATCGCCAGCTAAGGCGGACGCTTTCGAATATTAGCGAAACCCTGGGGCCAATGACTGCAAAGCGGCCCCAAAGGTCGGGAGAAACCAAATGATCCAGATGCAGACCAACCTGGATGTTGCTGACAACAGCGGCGCGCGCCGTGTTCAGTGCATCAAGGTTCTGGGTGGTTCCAAGCGTAAGTACGCATCCGTTGGCGACATCATCGTCGTTTCGGTTAAGGAAGCCATTCCACGTGGTCGTGTGAAAAAGGGTGACGTCCGTAAGGCCGTTGTCGTTCGCACGGCAAAAGAAGTTCGCCGCGAAGATGGCACAGCGATCCGTTTTGATCGCAACGCTGCCGTGATCCTCAACAACAACAACGAGCCTGTCGGTACACGTATCTTCGGCCCAGTTGTTCGTGAGCTTCGTGCAAAGAACTTCATGAAAATCATCTCGCTCGCCCCGGAGGTGCTGTAAGATGGCTGCTAAGCTTAAAACCGGCGACAAGGTCGTCGTGCTTGCTGGCAAGGATAAGGGCAAGGAAGGCGCAATCGCTTCCGTAGACCCGAAGGCCGGTAAAGCTGTTGTGGATGGTATCAACATGGCCATCCGTCACCAGAAACAGACGCAGACCAACCAGGGTGGTCGTCAGCCGAAGGCAATGCCGATCGACCTGTCGAACCTCGCTCTGTTGGATGCAAACGGCAAAGCAACGCGCATCGGCTTCAAAGTCGAAGACGGTAAGAAAGTGCGTTATGCCAAAACAACGGGAGACGTGATCTGATGCTTGATAGCGCAACATACACCCCGCGTCTTCTGTCCCAGTATCGCGACACGATCCGTGCTGCGATGAAGGAAGAGTTCTCTTACAAGAACGACATGCAAATCCCGCGTCTGGACAAGATTGTCCTGAACATCGGCGCTGGCGCTGAATCGGTCAAAGACTCCAAGAAAGCAAAAGCTGCTCAGGAAGATCTGACGAAGATCGCTGGTCAGCAAGCTGTCGTCACACGCGCAAAGAAATCCATCGCTGGTTTCCGCGTTCGTGAAGACATGCCTCTTGGCGCGAAAGTGACCCTTCGTGGCGACCGCATGTACGACTTTCTTGATCGT
>CAYPVG010000274.1:0-3419 GCA_964414085.1 uncultured Boseongicola sp.
GTTCCATTGAAAGCTGCGGTTGCTGGTGTGGCCATGGGCCTTGTTCTGGAAGACGACGGGTCATACGCGATCCTGTCCGACATCCTTGGCGACGAAGACCACCTTGGCGACATGGATTTCAAAGTGGCGGGTACCGAAAACGGCATCACGTCTCTTCAGATGGACATCAAAGTCGCTGGCATCACGCCCGAGATCATGGAGAAAGCACTGGCACAAGCAAAAGCTGGCCGGATGCACATCCTTGGCGAAATGAACAAGGCGCTGTCGGAAACGGCAGAATTCTCGGTCCACGCACCGCGTATCGAAACGATGCAAATCCCAACCGACAAGATCCGCGAAGTGATCGGCTCGGGCGGTAAAGTCATTCGTGAGATCGTTGAAGTATCGGGCGCTAAAGTCGACATCAACGACGAAGGCACAATCAAGATCGCATCGCCTGACGGCGAGTCGATCAAGAAGGCCTACGACATGATCTACTCGATCGTGGCCGAGCCGGAAGAAGGCAAAATCTACAAAGGCAAGGTCGTCAAAATTGTCGATTTCGGCGCCTTCGTGAACTTCTTCGGCAAGCGCGACGGCCTCGTGCACGTCAGCCAGATCGAAAACCGTCGCCTGAACCACCCGTCCGACGTTCTGAAAGAAGGTCAGGAAGTTTGGGTCAAGCTCTTGGGCTTTGACGACCGCGGCAAGGTTCGCCTGTCGATGAAAGTCGTCGACCAGGAGACTGGCGAGGAAGCCAAGAAAGAAGAAGAGGCCGAATAAGCCTCTCTTCCAATAAATCATGTTGCGCCGCCCCTTTGGGCGGCGTTTCAATATCCATCAAATGAATTTCCGCGCCAGGACGCATAAGCAGACGTGGCATTTACACAAGGAATAAGTCACCTGATGACGCGTGTGGGCAACCGACTAAAGATCGGGCCTCCGCATCACAACGCGCTAAATCGCGTTGGTGTCCTGCGCCATATCCAAGCCACACGCGAAACAGAGGCAAACAAGGGGCCAGACCTTGAAGTCGCTAAGCTCCTAAGCATCTACGACCGCTTCCGCGCAAAGTTTCACGATCTCGATGAGCTTCGCGGCCTGCCGTTCTATCAATACCTGCGGTTTCGGACTATTCACTACGACCGCGTATTTGACGCCTTCACCAACGACGGTGGCCGTCAGATTGTTTTTTTTGGCGTTGGCACTGACAGCCGGTCTCTTCGGTTTGCCGCAAGCTTGAAAGCAAACGACATCACGGTCTTCGAAACCGATTTGGAACCATGGATCTCCGAACGTCGGAGCTTGATGCAAAAACTCGGGGCGCAAGGTCATACACGGCAGTTTGCGTTCAACATGGAAAGCGACACGATTGGTGACCTGATTAAGCAAGGCGGGATCGACCCGACTCTCAAGACGCTCTTCATCGCAGAGGGCGTACTGACTTATATCTCGCCCGCTGCTGTTCAGGCGTTCTTGGCCGGCCTTAGCCAAGTCATGTCCGAAGACAGTCAGCTTGCGCTCGACATGAAGCGCCAAGGCAAACGCGAAGACGGGGCATTTCGCCTATCAATGGATGCTGACCAACAATCGTCTTTCTTCAACGAAGCTGGTTTTATCGTGCGCAGCAATTTCCTGAGCAAAGCTCTTCACCAACACCTCGGCTTCGCAGAAGGTGGTCCGGCCCCGCTGTTTGATGAAGACATCGTTCTGGTGCTTGCCCCTAAACATTGAGCTGCGACGTTCGCTAGAACGGCGCGATTTCATACCCGGCCCGCTCCAAGGCCCGCAATACACCGCTCTCCCCCGATAGATGCGCTGCGCCAACGGCAATCACAGCGTCCTTACCCTCGACCATCTCGTGAATCTTCGGCTCCCAAGTCTCGTTACGCTCAATGAGCAGCGAGGTGTTCACCTCGTCAAACAGCTCCTGGCCGTTCTCAATACCCGCACGATCGATCAGGATCCGACTAAACTCCCAACCTTCACGTGTGCGCCCGTCAAAATAAGCTTCAATCAGCGTAGATGTATTCGCCGCGCTGTCATCGTTTGTGCTTAGCGTCAGTCGAAGCCCATCCATCTGTTCTTCGAACGGGGCGTCGGCGAAAATACGAATAACTGCTTCTGCATCGTCCAGCGACGCAATCGGAATGCGCTCGCGCTCGGCGATGGCTTCCAACTGTCGATCCAGACCCTTTTCACCGGATTGAACCAGTGCCATCGCACAAGGAGGTATTGCCAGTGTGAGATTGAGGTACCAAGGCTGGAACTGTGCCGCCACAAATGGCGGAACACCCAATGCATTCAGCATCTCTTGCGCCCGCTCCCAGTCTTCGTCAGACAAAAGCTCGATCAAGGTCGGGCCTTCCGTGATAAAAAACATTCCCGGGTCAGACGCTGCCAGACCTGCTATCGCGGCCTCGTCCTCGGCTGTCGCCTCCAGCACGAGGAGATCGGCGATCTCAAGAAAAGGCTGAACACGCTCAGTCAACGTCGCCAGGCGCAGATCAGGGACATGCAATGTGCCCGCAACGACCACTGTCGACTCGCCCTTTGTCGCCTTCCAAAGGTTACCCACGGGATAGACGTGCGGTGCCACGAGCGCATCGAGACGCGCTCGATCTTCAGCGTTGAGTGTTTCGATCAAATCGACTGTTCCGCAGCTTTGCGCGGCGGCTGCTACTGGGGCAATCGCCAAGGCAATGCACGTTAGGACTCTTTTAAACATCGGTTGAAATACTCGTTGTTACTATGGACTTTCGCTCATGATGGCCGGGATATCTGGCAGAAGAAAGGCCAGATTGAATAACGTTTTCGAGCTTAGCGTCGCATTCGGCAATTCCTCAAAATAATAGCCATACAACCTGTTGACAGCCTCGTGAACGTTCCTTACCTACCACGCGTTAGCACTCAACCAGAGTGAGTGCTAACGGTACGAACAACTGAACCAAGGAGCGTTCAACATGGCATTCACTCCGCTGCACGACCGCGTACTGGTCCGCCGGGTAGAAAGCGACGAAAAGACCGCAGGTGGTCTGATCATCCCTGAAAGCGCAAAAGAGAAGCCATCCGAAGGTGAGATCATCTCGGTAGGCGAAGGCGCACGCAAAGACTCCGGCGAGCTGATCGCACCGGCCGTCAAAGCTGGCGACAAAATCCTCTTCGGCAAATGGTCCGGCACCGAGATCACGCTGGACGGCGAAGAGCTGCTCATCATGAAGGAAAGCGACATCCTCGGCATCATCGCCTAAGGACCGCCCCCTCAATTAACTGAAATTCCAGACTACCAGGAGCATTCCAAATGGCTGCTAAGGACGTCAAATTCGATACCGATGCACGCAACCGCATGCTGAAGGGTGTGAACACTCTCGCGGACGCTGTTAAGGTTACTCTCGGCCCGAAAGGCCGCAACGTCGTCATCGAAAAATCTTTCGGTGCAC
>CAYPVG010000275.1:0-3463 GCA_964414085.1 uncultured Boseongicola sp.
GCTTCATGTCGAAGACGAAGTGCTGATCGCGATGGAAGTGTCGCACATTCTCGCGGGCCTTGGTTTCGAGAGGATAGAGTTGGCTCACACGCTTCGAACCGCGAAGGACGTGATCTCACGACAGTATTTTGATGCCGCTATACTGGATGTGAACCTTGGAAATGGCGAACGAACGCTTAGCCTTGGCCGAGAACTTCGCCAATTGGGGACTGAAGTGGTGTTCGCCTCAGGTTACAACCAGTGGGAACTCAGTGAAGACTACCAGTCATTTGAGTTTCTGGAAAAACCGATCTCGATTGCCGACCTTAAGGCCGTGATGGAAAAATTGAGATCCAAGATCGAAAACTAGACCCCCAAAAAGAAAAGGCCGGCGAACCAGAAGGGCTCGCCGGCAGTCTTGATGCCAGCAGGGAGGAGCTGGCGATCAGAATTCGATTACTTTGCAGCCGCTTTTTTCGCTGCAGCAGTCACCTCGTTGGTGGCTTTCTTGACAGCGGCAGTTGCGTCTTCGCTGAAGTCTTTGCCAGCGGCGAGCATCAGCTCAACAGTTTCCATCTGAACTTTTTTCGCAACTTCTGCGAAAGCAGCCATGGACTCAGTGCTCATCTCAGCCTGTGCCGAAGCAAAGTCGGTCATAGCTTTCGTGTAGTCTGCTGGGTCGGTTTTGGCTTTGGTTACTGTACCAACTTTGCCAAGTGTCGACTTGGTCCATGCAGCGGAAATCTCGGTCGACTTTTCTGCAGCTTCCAGAACAACGGAAGACATTTTGTCAGCGAAATCAGCTTGGGATTTGAATGTGTCTTGTACGGCAGACATATCAACAGGGAATGCGCCCATCATGTCTTTCATCATCTTTGTGTATTCGTTTGTAGCTTTAGCCATCGGTCTCTCTCCAAATTTCTGAACGTTGAGCGGGAGACCCGCTTTCTGCGTCTGCAAACTATATAGATGCTGCGCCGCAGCAATGCAACACCTAATGCTGCAATGCAGCAAAAATAAATACTACTTTAAAACAATTGCTTAGGAGATTTTCGGGGATTCTAAGACGTATTTTCCCGGTGCCGCATACAGAATTGACTGAGTCGGCCCTTCGCCGGGAGTGCGCGCGGGAACCTGTTTACCCGACCTCTCGGAAAGCCACTCATCCCAACGTGGCCACCAAGACCCTTCGTGGAAATCAGCACTCTTTTGCCAGTCGTCGGTATCAAGTGACCAGTCTGTGTTCGTGTAGTGTCCGTACTTCTTTTTTGACGGGGGATTGACGATGCCCGCGATGTGACCTGATTCCGAAAGGATAAAGGTCTTCGAACGGCTGCCCATTTGCTTGATGCCGTTGTACGACGTTGTCCACGCGGCGATGTGGTCGGTCTCACATGCAATGGCGCATAGCGGAACCGACACGTCCTTGATGTGGAGATTTTCGCCAAGCAGTTCGATCCCTTCGCGCGCGAACCGGTTTTCCTGGCAAAGACCACGTAGGTATTCCATAGCCATGCACGCAGGCAGGTTTGTTCCGTCGCCGTTCCAGTAAAGAAGGTCAAACGCAGGTGGTGCCTCACCCATCATGTAACTACGAATTGCGGGGCCGTAGATCAGATCGTTTGAGCGCAAGAAGCTGAACGTACGCGACATGATCCGCTTGTCGAGCATCCCGTCCAGCTCAACCTGTGCCTCAATAGAGTCCACAAAGTCATTCGACAGGAAGACGCCGACTTCTCCTTGATCTTCGAAATCCGTAAGTGTCGTGAAGAAAGTTGCTGATTTGACGGATTTGTCGCCGCGTTTCTTGAGCAACGCCAGCGTCAAGGAAAGTGTCGTGCCGGCGATACAGTACCCGACTGCATTAACCTGCTTCTCGTTCGTGATCGACTTCACCTTTTCGATGGCTTTCAGATAGCCCTTCTCAATGTAGTCTCCCAAACCAACGTCCCGATACGAAGGGTCCGGGTTCTTCCAGCTGACCACAAAGAGCGTGTACCCTTGCTCGACGATCCATTGGATGAGCGAGTTTTTGGGTTTAAGATCAAGGATATAAAACTTGTTGATCCAAGGCGGGAAGATGATCAGTGGTGTCTTGTGGACGGTTTCCGTTTTCGGCGCGTACTGAATAAGCTCGAACATCGCATTGCGAAAGACAACCGATCCCTCGGTCGTCGCGATGTTTTCGCCAACCTTGAAAGCCTTCTTGTCGGCAAGTGAAACCAGCATTTCGCCGTCGCTCGCCTCGATGTCCCGCACGAGGTTTTCAAGGCCGTCGACAAGCGACTGCCCCTCAGTTTCGACAGCCTTTGTCAACGCTGCAGGGTTTGTCGCCAAAAAGTTCGTCGGGCTCATCATGTCGACGATTTGACGAGTGAAGTACCGCGCACGTTTTTTGTCTTTGGGGTCAAGGCCTTCAAGGCCATCCACCATCTCTGCAATGGCATCAGCCGACATCAAATACTGTTGCTTGATGTAGTTAAAAAACGGGTTTGTTTCCCAAAGAGGGTCGGCAAACCGTCTATCTTTACCAGTCAAATCCTCCGGTGGCTCGAGCTTCCCGTGCGCCAAGTTGTTCTGCGCCTCGACGTAATGCTTAAGCGCTTTTCCCCAGTACCCGACTTGCGTTTCGATCAATTTGGACGGATGAGCCACCATCTCGTTCATGTAAGCGGTCGCAGCTTTCAGGTAGAGATCCTCACCCGGACCTTCGAGCCCCGGATGCTTGGGTTTCTTGGTCGCCATGGCCGTCATCAGGCGCTGAGACAGCTCTTCAATCCGAGCGAGGTTCTCGTTCAGGCGATCCATATCTACGTGGCTGTCGGTTTCTTTTGTTGCCATAGGCCAGTTTCGATTCTACTTTGCAGCTGCAGCATTTTGTGCTGCGTCCTAATTACCTACGCCCTTCGCCGCAACTGAATTGACTTCGACAGCGACGATTTGGCCCGCCCGACCAGAGGTGCTCCGATGCGCTACATGCTCACATACGATCTGATGGAAACGTTTCGGAACACTAATCAATGGGCCGGTGCAAGCGCACAGGCTATTGCATCATATCCTATGTGGGGCGTGGTTCCCAACCCTGCATTAAACGTCATGGCTGCATGGGGCGAAGTCACAGAGCGTAGCTTTTCGCGCATGGTGACAAAACCCGATTGGGGTATCGACACTGTCGTAGGCGAAGACGGGCGCGATCACATCGTCTCTGTCGACGTCGAAATCAATTTGCCGTTCGGCGATCTGATTCATTTCGCCGTGCAAGGCCGCAACCCGATGCGCCGCCGCATTTTGCTGGTGGCACCAATGTCAGGTCACTACGCGACGCTTTTGCGGTCGACAGTTCAAAGTCTCTTGCCCGATGCCGACGTGTGGATCACAGATTGGCACAATGCGCGCGATATTCCGGTCAGCGCGGGTAAGTTCGATATCGAGGACTACACCCTTTATCTGTCTCAGTTCATGGACCACCTTGGTCCGGACCTAC
>CAYPVG010000276.1:0-15015 GCA_964414085.1 uncultured Boseongicola sp.
GACGTGCCCGCCTGCTCTGATAATGGTGTCTTACTCTGTTCCAACATGCATTCGGGAACGCCTTCATACGCCGCGGCTGAGCACACGTTAGCACTGATACTTGCTAGCTATCGCCAAATACCGGATCAAGTCGCATCCATCCGCACGGGCAACTGGCAGTCCGGTGTGGGTCGAACACTGCGGGGTAAAACGCTCGGTCTCTATGGCTTTGGCCGCATCGGGGGCGCGGTGGCGGAGTACGCAAAAGCGATTGGTATGAAGGTTCAATGGTGGTCATCCGAAGCTGGCCGCGCCAGAGCCATTGCGGCTAGGGAAAGCGTTCCAGCAAGCCGGGAAGCTTTCTTTGCGACGTCAGATATTGTCAGCTTACATGTCCGTCTGAAGCCGGAAACACGCGGGATCATCACCGCGGAAGATCTGGCCGGGATGAAGGACAGATCCTTGTTTGTGAACACATCGCGTTCCGGGTTGGTTGTCCAAGGCGCGCTCGAGGCAGAGATTGAGCGAGGGCGAATGTACGCTGCTGTGGATGTATTTGATTCAGAGCCGTTAACTGATCCGACGAATTCGCTTCTAACAAACCCAAGTGTATTGCCAACCCCGCACATAGGCTACGTCACCGAAGACGAATTCGATTTGCAGTTCCGAGACATATTTGAACAGGTGAACGCCTACGCTGCTGGCAATCCGATCCACATGATCAATCCCGAGGTTTGGGCGGCGCAATAAGCCTGACTGCCAAAGGTGCTCCCAGGATGACGACAAAGATCCTCAGAACGTGGTGCGCCACGACGAAGGCGACGTCCGCTCCAACAATCAAGGCCAGCACAGTCAACTCCGCCTGACCCCCCGGCGCAAATGCAAGCAATGCCTCCATACCTGGTGCAAGGTTTGTCAAAACGACGGCTTCAACGACGACAATTGTTAGAACAATAAGAATAATGCAGAACCCTAAGCCCGCAACGAGGTCATTTCGCACTTCCGCCATTGTAATGCCCGCGTACTTTGCGCCGATGGTCATTCCTATAAAAAATTGTGCTGCCCAAATGGCCTCGGCAGGCGGCCGAGAGTTTAACAGACCAGCAATTGTAACGACTGCTGCAACGACAAGTGGTCCAAGGATTGATGCGCCGAATAAGCCGATTTTGCGCGCCGCCCACCATCCGAACAGGGCGCAGACCAACATGAGACCCAGCTCCGCTGGCGGAACAGTATTAATCGGAACACCTGGAGGGTTCTGCAGATCGGCGTCCCAAATGCCATTGAGCAGAAACGGCAGCGCAACGACGATAACCAGGACGCGCGTCGCATGAATGAGCGACAGCGTTCTGACTTTGGCTCCGGCTTCCTCCCCAAATGCCAGCATGTCCTGCAGACCACCAGGCATTGTGGAATAGTAAGCCGTTGGGAAGTCGTATCCCCAAATGCGTTGAAAATAGGGGACCCCGACAATTCCGATCAGGACAACGGTCGCAGGCATTAGCAGCAGGGTTGGCCACATGGCCGGAAAGCTAGCGATTACCGCAGGTGTAAGTGTAGAACCAACGGCCACACCTAGAATGGTTCGCATGCTGTCATTGAGTGGCTTAAACCCTCTTAATGGGATTCCGACCAAAGCGGCTAGAAGGCACGCTGCGATTGGTCCGAGGAGCCAGGGGAGCGGAATGCTGGCTGCTTTGAAGGCCCAAACCCCGACAAGTGCGATCGCAAATGTCAAAGCGACCTGAATCACTTGGAAAGTGCTTTCAGCCGTTGTCGAAGCGACGTTTGAAGATGCGCTTCCGCGGCAGCTCCAGCCGCTTCAACGTCTCCGACTCTTAGCGCATCAATTATCGTTTGGTGCTGTTTCACGACGGTATCTATCCGATCTTTGTCTGTGAATGTCGTGGGCCCGAGAAGTAACAGCGAGTTGTTTAAAGCCCGTGCGGACTCAAGCAGGAAGCGATTGCGGCCTGCAAGATAGAGCCCTCGGTGGAAGTCTTGGTTGATCGCGGCCGCGCGGGAAGGGTTATCACGCTCGGCCAAGATCTCTTCGTTGAAGTCTTCAAGAGTATCGAATTCAGCATCCGTCCCGTGTCGCGCCGCTAGCTCGGCTGCTGTTCTCTCGAGGACGACCCGCATTTCATAAAGCTCGACGACTTCACCATGACTCAGTTGCCGAACGACTGCACCCATGCGGGGGCGATGCTCTACTATTCCGTCCGACTCGAGTTTGCGCAACGCTTCTCGAACTGGGGTTCTCGAGAGTTTCAAACGCTCTCCGACGTCCTCTTCCCGCAGTCGATGCCCCGGAGGGTAAACCCCTGATTTAATAGATGAAATCAGGGCATCGTAGGCAGATTCACCGCTTGATTTTTGAGGCATTTTCAGTCCTTCAATATCTCGCCTTGCATTTTGTATCCAATTGGATACAAGAAGTCCACGGAGAAAAACACCATGCCCCAAAACTACGATATCGCCGTGATCGGAGGCGGAAACGCTGCGCTCTGTGCCGCTATGACTGCGGCCGAGGCCGGCGCGCGCGTTGTCATCCTTGAGGCAGCGCCAAAACCATATCGAGGCGGAAACTCCCGGCACACACGAAATTTCCGATGTATGCACAATGGTCCGCTCGGCCCGCTCATCGAAAGCTACTCCGAAGATGAATACCTTGGCGATCTTTTGAAAGTGACCGGCGGCAAGACGGACGAAGGTTTGGCGCGTATGGTCATTCGCGCCTCTGAAGAGTGTCTTCCTTGGATGGAGGCGCACGGTGTTCGCTTCCAGCCATCGCTTTCAGGGACTCTATCTTTGGCCAGGACCAATGCCTTTTTCCTAGGCGGGGGGAAGGGGCTGGTGAATGCCTATTATCGGACGGCCGCCAAGCTCGGAGTGGACGTTCATTACGAAGCCAAGGTGACACATCTTGAGTTGGATGAAGATCGCGTCGCACGCATTGAGTACGTCCATAATGGACATGCACATAGTTTAGAGCCCAAGGCCGTCGTAGTGGCATCTGGCGGTTTTCAAGCGGATATCGACTGGCTTGCGCGCGCATGGGGCCCAGCTGCCCGCAATTTTCTCATTCGTGGCACTCCCTATAACCGTGGTGAAGTTTTGGCCGATCTTTTGGATCAGGGTGTCGAACAGGTCGGTGATCCGACCCAGTGCCATGCAGTAGCCATCGACGGCCGCGCACCGAAGTTTGATGGTGGCATAGTCACGCGACTTGACTGTGTGCCGTTTTCAGTCGTCGTAAACAAGAACGGCGAACGCTTTTACGATGAAGGTGAAGACGTCTGGCCCAAGCGATATGCAATTTGGGGCCGCCTAGTCGCTGAACAACCTGATCAGGTGGGGTTCGCCATTATCGATACAAAGTCCCTTGAGTTGTTTATGCCGTCGGTTTTTCCACCAATCAAAGCAGATACGCTCGAGGAACTAGCCAAAGAACTTGGCCTTCCGCGCCACCAGCTGCTCCAAACAGTCGATGAGTTCAATAGAGCTTGTGGAGACACATCTAAATTCAAACCCACAGAGCTAGACGGTGTGGCAACGACTGGCCTTGCGCCTCCAAAAACGAACTGGGCGCGCCCAATCACAGAACCTCCCTTCTACGGTTACAGCCTTCGAACGGGAGTGACTTTCACCTACCTCGGACTAAAGGTTGATGACAAAGCACAATGCAGCATTGGAAACCGACCGATTAGCAATCTTTGGGCCGCCGGTGAGACCATGGCAGGGTCTATCCTGGGTCAGGGTTATCTCGCGGGATTTGGCATGACGATCGGCACCGTCTTTGGTCGCATCGCAGGAAAAGAGGCGGCGGATCATGCAAACTGAACTTATCTCTGAAGCCCGTCGCCAGGCCGAAGTCTGCAATGCCTGCCGTTATTGCGAGGGCTACTGCTCAGTATTTCCGGCCTTGCACCGTGAGCGCGCGTTCAGCGACGGCGACATCATGCAGCTCGCCAATCTTTGTCATAACTGCAGGGGTTGCTACTATGCTTGCCAGTATACGGCACCGCATGAGTTCGACCTCAATCTGCCCAAAGCATTGGCCGAGGTACGGCAGGCGAGCTGGGAAGAATTCGCGTGGCCAAGCAACTTTGCGGCTCTGTTTGCGCGTTCAGGTGTAGCTTTTGGGGTCGGACTGGTTCTAGCGTTCGGTCTCTTTTTCTCTTTAGTCCAAGCGATACGCCCGGAAGATGGAGAGGGCTTTTATGCGTACATGTCACATGGCCTCATGGTTGTGATCTTCCTTCCAGCTTTCGTTTTGCCGCTTTGTACGGTTGCGATCTCAATAAGAACTTATTGGCGCTCAGTGGGTGGAGGCTCTGTAAGGCTCACTGATGTTTGGGCGGCGTGTCGTAGCGCGGGCAAGATGAAAAACCTTGAAGGTGGCCACGGTGACGGATGCAATTTCGAGGACGACGACCGATTTAGCAAAGCACGACGGCATTTTCATCAGGCGACGCTCTATGGATTCTTACTTTGCTTCGCGTCTACTTCGAGCGGCACAGTTCTGCATTATGGATTTGGTTTCGAAGCTCCCTACGGGACTTTTAGCATTCCCAAGTTGCTCGGTGTGCCGGGCGGCGGTTTGCTTTGTGTTGGAACTGCTGGTCTTGCGTGGTTGAAGACAAAAGCTGACCCAAGCCTTGGTGCGGCCAAGGTTTGGGGTGGTGAAATGGCGTTTGTCCTACTCTTGTTTGTGGTGAGTCTTACGGGCCTTATGCTCTTTGCTGCTAAAAATACCGGAGCCGTATCATGGCTCCTTCCGCTTCATCTTTCGGCTGTACTGACGTTTTTCCTTTTGACCCCCTATTCAAAAATGGCTCATGGGTTTTATCGGTTGGCGGCGCTCACAAAGGAAGAAGCTTCGAAGTAGAATTCGCAGTGATATCCGTGCCCGAAGGAAAGAGAACTTTGTTAATGTAGGGTACGCTTCAGACCCGCTTAGTTAGTGTCAGCTCATGTGACGTTTCACGACCCTGTTCACTTCCCAATGTACTCAAATCCATCTGTTTTCAGGACCGAGATCGCGACGTATCTGAAGTGGATGGAAGCATAGTCGTTTCTGATTTCGCGCATTTTCCCACCGGAAACCGTTGTGTAAGGGATGCTCCTTTTTCGCGTTGCGCCACGCGTGCCCTACCGCAAATCTTGTTCGGGATTTGAAACCTGCGAGTGAGGCGGGGACTTATTCATTGTGAGGTACACCGAGTCCTAATCGTCAGAAAGAAACTCGGTTTCTGCGGACGGCCATCCGTGATTCCTCACGAAAGTAGTGTGCTCGCCCTTGCGCGGCGCTGTTTTATCCAGAGCAAGTTCTGAGCGTCCAAATTTGATAGGGCTTCTTACCCCAGGGACGGCTTCGGGCATGATTTGCATACCACGCGCGACGATTTGTGGATCGTCGAACACTTCGCCAATTGAGTTGATAGGGGAAGCCGGGACCATTGCGGTTTCTAAAGCAGCCAGAAGATCGGACTTATTCCACTGAACCGTACTTTGTCGCAGTTGTGGAACCAGTTTTTCCCGGTGCGCAACGCGGCCGGAGTTCGTGGCAAAGTCGGCGTTTGATTTCAGATCTGCACGGTCCAACACATCGCAGAGAGCTTGATACTGTCGGTCATTTCCGGCGGCGATGATGACGTCGCCGTCCGCAACAGGGAAAACCTGATAGGGTACGATATTGGGGTGCTGATTACCCATTCTGGTTGGCGACACACCTGTTGCGAGGAAATTCATCGCTTGGTTCGCTAATGTTCCAAGACCGGTGTCGAGAAGGCTCATATCAACCAGTTGACCCCGACCTGAGGTCTGCCTTTCGGCGAGCGCTGCTTGAATCGCAATAACAGCATACAGTCCCGTATAAATATCTGTAAGTGCGACACCGACTTTCTGCGGTTCGCCCGTCGGATCGCCTGTGACTGACATTAGGCCACACATACCTTGGACGAGGTAGTCGTATCCGGCCCTTGACGAATAAGGGCCGTCTTGGCCGAAACCTGTTATCGAACAATAGACCACGCCGGTGTTCGCCTTCCTAAGGGACGAGTAATCGAGGCCGAAGCGGGCCAGCCCACCGACCTTAAAGTTTTCGATTACAACGTCAGCCTCTGCCGCGAGTGTCTGAATGTGTTTAAGGTCTTCAGGGTTTCGGAAGTCTGCAGTTATGCTGAGCTTGCCGCGATTACAGCTGTAGAAATATGCAGCCGAAGTGTCGCCCTCTCGTTCTATGAATGGTGGCCCCCACTTTCGGGTGTCGTCGCCTTCCGGACTTTCGACTTTGATCACCGTCGCGCCAAGATCGGCCAGAACCTGACCGACCCAAGGGCCCGCTAAGATCCGGGCCAATTCGAGGACTTTCAGCCCTTCAAGCGGTGCCATTAGAAGAAAGCCTGCAACCCGGTTTGTGCGCGCCCAAGGATCAACGCATGAATGTCATGCGTTCCTTCGTAAGTGTTCACAGTTTCCAAGTTCTGCGCATGTCGGATCACACCGTATTCGCTCATGATTCCATTGCCGCCATGCATGTCGCGCGCGTTCCGAGCGATATCCAGTGCCTTTCCGCAATTGTTGCGTTTGATAAGGCTGATGGCCTCGGGGGCGGCTGTGCCATCGTCCAGCATTCGACCCACTCGCAGGGCCGCTTGAAGGCCAAGTGTGATCTCGGTCTGCATGTCGGCCAGCTTCTTCTGGAACAACTGCGTCTGTGCGAGTGGTCGTCCAAATTGCCTACGATCAAGACCGTAGGCCCGCGCACGATGCCAACAATCCTCGGCTGCACCCAAGACCCCCCAGGCAATGCCGTATCGCGCCCGATTCAAGCAGCCAAAAGGGCCCTTGAGTCCTGATACACCTGGCAAGAGAGCGTCTTCACCAACCTCGACATTGTCGAGCACAATCTCGCCCGTAATAGAGGCCCGAAGCGACAACTTGCCTTCGATCTTTGGTGCCGAAAGACCTGGCGTGCCTTTGTCCAGGACAAAGCCTTTGATTTTGCCGTCGTGCGCCTCGGATTTGGCCCAAACTACGAAGACATCCGCGATTGGGCTGTTGGAGATCCACATTTTCGCACCGTTCAAAACATAGCCGTCGCCTGATTTCTTTGCGATTGTCTTCATGCCAGCCGGGTCAGAGCCTGCCTCGGGTTCGGTCAGGCCAAAGCAGCCAATCCAATCTCCCGATGCGAGTTTTGGTAGGTATTTTTCGCGCTGGGCATCGGTGCCGTAGGCGTGGATAGGATACATTACAAGCGATGATTGAACGCTCATCATCGAGCGATATCCGGAATCAACGCGCTCAATTTCCCTCGCCACGAGGCCATATGTGACATACCCGGCACCGAGGCCGCCATACTCTTCCGGGATGGTTACACCAAGCAGGCCCATTTCACCCATCTCCGCGAATATGCCGCGGTCGACACCTTCGTTTTCGTACATCTCATCAACGCGGGGTGCCAACTTATCCGCGGCATACGCGCGCGCTGCATCGGCCACCATTCGTTCGTCTTCTGACAGTTGGTCGCCAAGCAGCAGTGCGTCTTCCCAATCGAATGAGCCGAGCGAGGGACCTTTTCCGGTCTTGCTTCCATCAAGCATGGTCATTGTCCTTTTCGTGTCATCTGTGCAGCTTCCGCCCCGGCTATCCTGCCGAGTACAACGGCTGAGAGCAGTCCGTTACCGGAGAGATATCCGCTATCGGATTTTCCTGAAACCCCAACCGCTGCTCCACCGGCTGCAAAGAGATTTGATAGCGTGCCACCGGTGTTGAGTTTGACTCGGGCGGTTTCGTCCACGTTCAGTCCGCCTTGCGTGTGAAACAAAGCTCCCGTCACCCGCACAGCGTTATAAGGTGGTGAAAGCGGCGTATTCCCAAAAGCGCGACCAAATGAATCCTCTCCGCCCCAAGGAAGAGCTTCAACTGTTTGTGTCAACGCATATGACGGTAAATCGCACTTGCTAGCGAGTTCAGCCAGAGACCCAGCGGTCTTAATCGCGCCCGTGCCTTCTGCGTCCTGAAAGTCTTGGAACTGACGAGCAATTCCCGCGATACGTTGATCGAAGACAGTCCATACTACGCCATCTTCCTGTTCTAGTACATAACGCGCGGCCTCTGAGTATCCTTGCGCTTCGTTCCAAAACCTTTGCCCGTTCTTGTTTACCTGGATGCCGCCCTCGGTGATGACTGCCCAGGTGATAAGAATGCCGTGTGGGTGCGCGACGTTTCCGTGTCCTTGGTATGCTCCAAGATGCATCATCTCTGCGCCCAGATCCTTCCCCCAAGTCAAAGCATCGCCTGTGTTCCCGTCATGACCGAACCAAACGGCGTTCGTTATTTCGGGCATAAAGCGCGCGACCATCTCGCGATTTCCGCCGAATCCGTTACATGCAAGGATCAGCGCCTCGCATCCAATCCGTTCAAAGCCATCAGGGCCATAAACTTCCACACCAGTGATTGTATTGCCGCTGGTGAAGAGAGTTGTTGCGCGGCGACTACAAACGATGTCGATGCCCTGCTCCTCACACGTCGCGCGGAGTCTGTCGACAAGTTCGCGACCGGCCCTTGATGGGAGGCCATGCATTCTTCGACGGGAGTGTCCGGGGTAGTCAAAATCAGTAACGACCGAGAAAGGGAGATGGAAGGTCTCTCCGAGCCAATCGACGGTCCGGCCGGAATTTTTTGCGAGCGTCTCTACGAGGCTTTGCGGATTTTGCCCTTTGGCTTTGGCCTGAATGTCGGCTGCGAAAAACTCAAAGGAGTCATTTATCCCCGCTTGTTCTTGGTATCGTGTCCCGGCGGCGGGGATTAACCCGGCTGAAAGCGCTGTTGAACCGGAAGGAACTGCGTCCGCTTCGATTACGAGCACGTCGCCGCCCGCAGTTTTGGCAGAAAGCGCTCCTACTAGACCTGCAGCCCCTGCGCCGATGATGACGATTGGCACGTTGATATCAAATCCCGAGGAAGGGGTCGGCTTAACTGTCATACTCGCCTGTGTCGTAGGCATTTCCACGCGCCAGCATGTCATTTGTACCCAGCTTTTCGTTCAGCCCGTCGAAATCAAACATCCGGTTCTTAAAGGGTCGGTTGCTGCCACTCGATTTGAGACTTGTGTAGTAGTCGCCTGCAGTTTTGGCCAAAGCTCGTACTATTCCGCCCGGGAAAATCACAATTGAGTATCCAAACGCCTCAAGATCTTCCGCGCTCTGAACAGGCGTCGCGCCGCCCTCAACCATGTTCGCAAGCAGCGGTGCTCTACCTTTGAAATGATCTGACACAGTGCGCAACTCTTCTCCCGAGCGGGGAGCTTCCACAAATAGTGCGTCCGCTCCGGCTTCCAGGTAAGCTTCCGCGCGTTCGATCGCGGCGTCGAAACCCTCGACAGCCAGAGCATCGGTGCGAGCAATAATGAGCGTTTCTTCCGATGCTCGCGCATCGACCATTGCCGCAATCTTTCCACTCATTTCCGTTCTTGAAATCAGCGATTTATCCGTCAGATGTCCGCATCGTTTTGGAAAAGTTTGATCTTCAACCTGCAGTGCGTTGGCACCCGCGCGCTCGTATAGGCGCATGGTGCGCTGCGCGTTCAGAGCGTTGCCGAATCCAGTATCTGCATCAATGATAACCGGAAGATCTACACGGTCACGGATCAGCGACATCGTATCAGCCATTTCTGTAACGGACGTCAGTCCGATGTCTGGCCGGCCTAGGCGTGTATAGGCCACTGCCGCACCAGATAAGTACAGCGCCTCGAAACCAGCGGCCTCTGCGATAGAAGCGGTGAGACCGTCGTAAACGCCTGGTGCCGTCAAGATCGCATCCTGCGCAATACGCGTTTTGAGAGTCATGACAACATCTCCTCGACCTCGGCGCAGGTGTGGATTGGTGTGATCGATCCAAGCGACGTCAAGGTCGCGTCGTGGACTTCTGGATTGAAAGCGGCACAGCCGTCCGACAGCAACACCGTGTTGATGTTACGCAGATGGGCATCTCGAACTGTGCTTGCGACGCCGCCGTTTGTGACGATGCCACCGACAATCAAGGTGTCGATCTCGAGGGCTCGCAATATATACTCGAGCCGCGTCTGATATAGTGCAGAATATGCGACCTTCTCGACGGTATAGTCAGCAGGAGCTAACTCATCCACCAAACTATGCCCGAAGCCACCAGGTGCAAAGTCTCCTTTGCCAAGAAAAGGGCGCAGCTTTTTTAGGTGAGGCGCAATGAGCGGCTCCCCTTCAGGGCCAGGCACAAGCGTGAACTGTGCGCTGACATAGACGCCGCCTTTTGCACGCAGCGCATCGCGGAGAGGTGTGATCCGCTTGGGCAAAGCAGTGATTAACTCTGAGCCTTGCCCTGCCCTACCATAGGCACCTTTCGGATGCAGGAAGTCGTTCTGCAAGTCTATCGTGAGTAGGGCGGTTCGCTTTGGCTTAATTGTCGTTGCCATATCAAGCCTCGCGTCTTGCAATGATTGTGTTTCCGTAGTCGTCGATTCTTGCCGTAAGACCCGGATCAACAAGTACTGTTGTGTCCGGCTGCTCGAGAATGGCCGGGCCTGCAATTACCGCCCCGATAGGCAGCGCCAGACGGTTGTAAATCGCGGTCTCGTACCATGCGTTCTCAAAATGCACCGTACGGGTGCCTTTCAAGGCCGCTTCTACGGACCCGGTGGCAGGTGCGAGCGTTCTAAGATCAAACTTTGGTCGACGCCCGATGACCGCTGTCCGCAAATTCATGACGCGGCGCTGGCCATTCTTGAGTAACCGACCGTAAGTGGCTTGATAGGCTTGGTCGAAGGCGTGTTCGATATTTTCGACCGTCGGTGGGACAGCCGTATTGTCCGAGATCGTGACTGGTAGCGGAACCGACACTGTATGGGTTTGCCCGACATATGCCATGTCCAACTCGACCACGACATCACGCGCTTCGAAGCGAGACTCGGCCGCGTTCAACAATGCCATTCCGTCGTCGACGTGCCTTTGGATTGCTTCACCAAGATCCGTCGTGTCCAATACTTCTGTCAGGCTATTGACTGTCTGAACAAAGTCCTGGCGCATATCGGCAATGACACAACCCATTGCACTCGTTACCCCCGGATATCTCGGGACAATCGCGTTCCCGATCCCGACATCTCGCAAGAGAGCTCCGGTGTGTAATGCTCCGCCCCCGCCAAATGGCATGAATGCAAAACGCTTCGGATCAAACCCACGTTCGATGCTAACGAGGCGAATAGCGCCCGCCATTCTGGAGTTCGCGACTGTCAATATGGCTTCGGCAGCTTCGACTGTCGAAAGGCCCAGTATTCTACCGACATGAAGATCAATCGCTTGACCCGCTGCATCGACGTCAAGTCGTTCGAGTTTTCCGCCAATCGGACTGTCCGGATCAATCCGTCCTAAAACGACATTAGCGTCAGTCACAGTTGGTCGATCGTTCCCCAGGCCATAAGCGACTGGGCCCGGAGTGGAACCGGCGCTTTCTGGCCCAATGTTCAACAGGCCACCTTTATCCACCCATGCAATCGACCCGCCTCCGGCGCCAATCGTTGTGATCTCGATCATTGGCGTGCGGACAACCATGCCAAAGTCGATGGATGTCTGCGGGGATAGCATGGACTCACCGTCTGCTATCAGTGCGACATCAAAGCTCGTGCCGCCCATGTCGCCTGTGATCACGTTGTTAAATCCAGCTGACCTAGCAATGTGACCCGCCGCGATGACACCTGCCGCGGGTCCACTTAGAGCGGTTCGTATTGGAAGCCGGCAGGCGGTATCTGTTCCCATCACACCGCCGTTCGATTGAACAATCAAAAACTCGCCTTCAAAGCCGCCTTTAGAAAGGGCTGTGTCCAATCTGTCGATGTAGCCTGAGACTTCGGGCTGCAGGTAGGCGTTAAGTGCGGTCGTAGAAAACCTTTCAAATTCGCGGATTTCTGGAAGTATCTCAGAGGATCCGGACACATGCGGATTGTGCCAAAGTTCACGGACTCTTCTTAGGGCAACTTGTTCGTTTATCGGGTTTGCATAAGCATTGGCGAACAGGACTGCGATTGCCTCACAGCCTTCGGAAGCGAGCGAAAGGGCGGCCGCTTCGACTGCCTCCACGTCAACAGGAGTTCGAACAGTCCCATCGGCAAGTGTGCGTTCAGGAACTTCTCGCCTCAGACTGCGTTCGACGACAGGTTCGAAATCCCCGCGCAGGCCCCATGTATGTCGTCTGTCGCGTCGGCGCATCTCAAGCACATCGCGAAGACCTTCGGTTGTAATGACTCCAATTTTTGCGCCCTTACGTTCGAGCAGAGCGTTCGTGCCTGCGGTCGTGCCATGGACTACTGCAGCGACATTTGAAAGTTTGCTGACTCGCGACTGTATTCCGTCGAGGAAGCCTCCGGATTGGTCTGGGCGTGTAGTAGGGACCTTAGCAACTTCAGCAACGCCGGCGTCCTCATCGAGTACAAATACATCAGTAAATGTTCCACCAACATCGACTCCGATCATCTTGCTCATGATCGATCCTCGCTCCACGAAGTGCCATATTTTTCGTTCGCTTCGCCGGGCGTCAGGTAGCCGGCTTCGACATCACGCGCGATCGAGTCCGCAGGACGTGCATGTGGGTCACCGTAACCACCGCCTCCCGGCGTTTCGAGTCTGACAGCTTGACCTCTCTTGAGACCAATGCCCAACATTTTGGATGCAAGCGGAGGGGTACGCCATCCATCGTCCTGCTCAAATGCAAAGTGGTTCTTTGCACCCTCTTTGCCCCCAGTGACGCCCTGTGGCGCGAACCTTCCCCGCTCTCCAAAAAGGAAGGCATTTGCGCTGTCAGCAAGCAGTTCGATTTCATAGACAGCGCCCAAGCCGCCGCGATGCTGACCTGCGCCAGCGCTGTCTGGTCTTAGGGCCCACTGTCTGAACATGACGGGATACGCGGCCTCCAAGATCTCCATTGGTGGAATGGTGGCCGTCGAGATTGGCGCATTGCCGTGATTAAGCCCATCACTCTCTGGACTGCCGCCGTGGCCTCCTCCAAAGAAGCTGAACATCACCCAAGGTTGTCCATTTTCGCGCTTTCCAGCGATAGAGAGCGCATTGATCGTTCCGTAAGCATTGGCAACGACACGGTCCGGCGCAGCCTGCGATGCGGCAGAAAAAATCACGTCTATCATACGCAGGATAGTTTCTGTGTAACCGCCTACTGGTGCTGGAAATTCAGCCGACAACAAGCTTCCATCGGGGACGCGAACGTCGATGGGGCGCATGACACCAGCGTTTGCGGGCAAGTCTGGAAAGATGTGCTTGATCGCGACGTATGCTGTCGCGACCGCGGTTGGCAGAGCGATGTTTACCGGACCTGCTGTCACATTGGCTGTCCCCTTGAAGTCCAATACCATGCGATCGTCGTCAATTTCGAGGGCGACGCGAATTGCCAACGGCACATCCGAAATGCCGTCATTATCAAGGTAGTCAACGGCTTCCCACCGGCCATTTGGAAGTGACGTTATCTCGGAGCGCATGAGCGTTTCGGCCCTGTCTCCCAGAGCTTGCAAAGCTTCCGCAACGGTTGAAGCGCCATACTCGTCAAGCAGTTCGTCAAGCCGCTTCGCGCCAAGATCCAGGGCGCCGAGTTGGCCGTTCAAATCACCCAATGCAGATTGCGGGAGTCGTGTGTTGCGAAGAAGGATGTCTATGATGTCTTGCTGCAACTCACCTTTTCGCGCCAGCTTTACTGGCGGAAGAACGAATGCCTCTTGAAATGCCTCGGTCGCGGATGGGTTGTAATTTCCTGGAACCGCACCGCCGACATCATGCCAATGACCAACACTCGCGAGGTAACAAAACAACTCACCATTTCGAAAGTACGGCCGAACAAGCCGCATGTCCGATAGGTGGGTGCCACCCAAGTGTGCATCGTTGAAGATGTAAATGTCGCCGTCGGTCAAGTCTCCAGCTTCGGTGGCTTTGTCGATGACCGCCTTCACTGCAAAAGACATGACGCCAACAAAGATCGGCAGTCCCGATTTGCCTTGTACTAGCGTGTCTCCTGTTTCGGCGTGGTACAAGCCATGTGAGGCATCGTGCGCTTCGGCAATGATGGGATTGAACGCTGCCCGAAATAGCGTTGCGTCCATCTCGTCCGCGATCTGCTCCATGCGTCCGGCGAGAACGGCAAGTGTGATGGGATCAATGCCACTCATATTGGACGGACCTCTGCGATGTCGTTCCAAACGTCCTGTCTCACGATGAGGTGTTTCTCGATCTCAAACCGGTCGATGAAACGGATGTCTGCGAATGATTTGCCGTTTGGCCATTCGCCAAAGAGAGTGCCGATTACATACACCACGGCTCCATCTGCGGTGGGCGACACCTCGATGGAAGCAATATTCTTCTTCACATAATTGTACCGTGGCTTTGCCCAGGCCACGAGTTCGTCCAGCCGGCGCATTGGTGCGGTACCCGGAAACACCATTTGAAACCCATCACCCAGAAAGCGACTTGCCGATTCCAAGGCTCGTGCTTCCAATGCGTCAAGAAACTGTCGAACGATGATTTCGGGGCTTGCTTGAGATTTGTGTTTCTCTCGAAGAACCACCGTCGCTTCGACATCTATATCTGAGGAGATCGAGTCCAAGGCTGATTCAAGCGCCACGGATAGGCGGTCTTTTTCGTCGGCAGAATGGCCGGTGAGAAAATGCGTCTCAACGATGGACAAGTGGTCCTCCCAAAATCTGTTATTTACATAGAACAGATTTTTGTATAGTTAAAGGACAAATTTGCCGCGCAGTAATCTCGCTTCTTGAAGCTTGTGGTCGCTGGTCTAGGTCGCGGTAGGGCTTGGGAGATACGACGCTGTGACTATTCACGTGCCGAAAACACTACCTGAGGGCGGCAAGGCTCAACGCGTTTACCTATCTCTGAGCAACGACATTTCAACAGGCATTTACCCAGAGGGATCACTGCTTCCCGGCGAAAACAAGTTGGCGGAGCGGTTTGGTGTCAGCCGAATAACCATTCGTCGCGCCTTGGA
>CAYPVG010000277.1:0-20242 GCA_964414085.1 uncultured Boseongicola sp.
GATCGAGGAAAAGCCCATGTCGCGCCGTTGCGAATTGACCGGAAAGGGCCCGATGACTGGCAACAATGTCAGCCACGCCAACAACAAAACACGCCGTCGGTTCCTTCCGAACCTGACGGAAACATCGCTTATGTCTGAAACGCTGGGCCGCACGGTCCGCCTCAAGGTGTCGGCTGCCGCTCTGCGCACTGTCGACCACCGCGGTGGCTTGGATGCGTTTCTTGCAAAAGCAAAAGACGCTGATCTTTCAGACAACGCTCTGAAAGTGAAGAAAGAAATCGCTAAGGCCCAAGCTTCGGCCTGATTTCCCGCGTTGGGACAGTTTAGAACCCCGTCAGAAATGGCGGGGTTTTTTGCGTTCGATCGCCGGCCTACGACTCCAGAATCTCATTGACCCAAACAGGAACCAGGACGCTGGCCGCACCATAGCGGCGAGCTCCAAACGCGCCCGAGACGTCAGACGGTTCAAGATTCAACTCGAGCGTCTCAGCACCTGACATGATCGCTTCGTTCACAAAGCCCGCAGCCGGGTAGACCTGACCACTTGTTCCAATGGCAACAAAGAGATCGCTGGAAGCCAAATGCTCCATGATCTCGTCCATGTACTTCGGGTACTCTCCAAACCAAACGATATCGGGTCGCGTCGATGTTTGGCCGCATTTTGGGCAGGCATCATCTGCATTCATTTCCAATGGCGCAGCCCACTTCGCGTCACATCTCGCGCATCTGGCACGTCTGAGTGCCCCATGCATGTGAATGACGTCGAGGCCGGCACGTTCATGCAGGTCATCGACGTTCTGCGTGACGACAACCAGCTCGTCACCCAGCTCCGCACCTAGGCGAGCCAGCGCATAATGCGCCTCGTTCGGCGCGGCTTCGGCTGCATTCCTGCGACGCGCGTTGTAAAAGTCATGCACCTTCACAGGATCCTTAGTGAAACCTTCCGGAGTGGCGACTTCTGACAAGTCGTACTTGGTCCACAGTCCGTCTTTGTCGCGAAACGTCCCAAGTCCGCTTTCGGCAGAAATACCAGCGCCTGTCAGAACAACGATTTTCATTCACAGTTCCCTCTGCAACATGTCAAACTTATACACGGCTCCAACGCAATAAAATCGAAGACGTCTATGCAATCCCCACCGAAAGTCCTCTTTGTTTGTCTCGGCAATATCTGCCGTTCGCCCACAGCCGAGGGCGTGCTGCGATCGCTCGCGCCGACATGGCATATCGACAGCGCGGGGACTGCAGGATGGCATGTTGGGAATCCGCCGTACGGTCCGGCCATTGGCGCCGCTGCAAAAAGAAATGTCGACCTGTCGCATCTCAGAGCGCGGCAGGCTTCCAGAACAGATTTTTTTGAGTTCGATCTGATCCTCGCGATGGACGAGCAAAACCTCGCAGATCTTGAGGCCATCATGCCTGCAGATGCGACGGCCGAGTTGCGATTGTTCCTCGACTACGCGCCGCAAACAGGTCTGCGGGCTATTCCTGACCCGTATTACACCAGAGACTTTGAAGGCGCGCTGGATTTGATAGAGACCGCCTCTCGCGGTCTAGTGGCATCGCTTGAGAATTAACTGCGGCAGAAGGTTTCGGCGGCTGTTCCGAATTTCCGGTACCTCTCCCAGAACGCCTCGTGATGGCGACGGCTCGACTGCCTGATTTCTTGTGCGCGTCCGGGGTCGCCAAAGAACGTAGCAGCCAGCCTTTGGTCGCGTTGGGTCAACGTTCTGTCAGCGGCGCCCTGAATGCAGTCACACAGCGCGCGATCGCCTCCGGCGCGTTCTGAGCCCATGCAGGCATTCTGGATTGTGTTTGCCTGTGCGGTTCCGCTCACGAAAATGACGAATACACCTAAAACGGCCAACCGTTTCATTGTGCCACCTCGTTTGTCTCTGCTCCGTGCATCGTGTTTGTCCACGATTTCTATAATCGAAGCGTGACACAACTATGGCGTCAGTTCGAGACACATTCGAGTTATCAGATCAGCACGGGATAAAGAGACAGCACCAACAATCCGGCCATAAACCAGTTGAATACTCTAAGTCGGGCAGGATTTGTCAAAAAACGGCGCATCTCACGACCCAGCAAGCACCAAGTGCTGACTGCCGGTATGTTCACTGCGCCGAAAATCGCGGCAACGACAATGATCGCGAACACCGTGTCGTCGTAGGTGTAAATGGTTACGGCGGACAACGCCATTGACCAGGCCTTAGGGTTAACCCATTGGAAACTCGCCGCCTGTAGAAATGTCAGCGGAGACCCGGCAGCTTCTCCGTCCTTTGGTTGTGCTGCATTCGCTATCTTCCAGGCGAGCCAAAGCAAGTACACGATACTCACGACCGTTAAGACATCTTTTAGAATTGGCAAGGCGTCAAAGGCGCTCGACAGTCCAACGCCCATCAAGATGGTCATGAAGACAAAGCCAAGACCGACACCCAGCATGTGTGGAATTGTTCTGCGGAAGCCAAAGTTTGCACCTGACGCCATCAGCATCAGATTGTTCGGACCCGGTGTAATCGAAGTCACGAAGGCAAATGCCAGCAACGGGAAGAGCGTTTGACTGATCATGACGCAATAATTGCGGTTTTTATGGTCAATGAAATTGTCTTTTGACGCATTTTATCGTATATTTTGCAATATATGGCGAAAATTGACCAAATAAATCAAAATATATTGCGCGAGCTTTCTGCTAACGCAAGAATATCCAATTTAGATTTGGCCGATCGCGTTGGTTTGTCGCCGTCCGCGTGCCTCCGGCGCGTTCAAGAGCTTGAGAAATCCGGGGTAATCGCCGGGTACCGCGTTCGCACAGATTCAGCGAAGCTAGGACTGGGTTTTACTGCTTATATTACCGTCGGGCTCAGCAAACACGGCAAAGCTAGCCAGGAAGCTTTCGAGCGTGCAATGGAGCGGGCGGACGAGGTCATCGAGTGCCATAACATCACCGGATCGGTGGAGTACCTGCTCAGAGTCGAAGCCGCCGATCTGACGGCGTACAAAGCCTTTCACACCGATGTGCTTGGCACCCTTCCGGACGTTAACGCGCTAACAACCTATGTCGTCATGGGATCGCCCAAGGATCAAAGGGCATGACGCATGAATCTGGAAACACAATACCGCCTGAACGCCATGAAAATGCCCATTTCATTAACAATAAACTGCGGACGGCACGGGGATGGTGGCGAAACACGTGGGTCGAAATGGACGACTGGCGGAATATGGTGAACAGACGCCTGATAGCAGCGGCGTTTGCGCTTTTGACTTTGGCCGGATGTGCCGGAAATTGGGAAGTCGCCTACGACGACCCACCCGATAGGGATGTGACCAAGACATGGCGTCTCGTTGATGTAGTCGCCGTCGCACCTCAGACCCTCACGGTCTCAAACGACAACACCTTCCTACCTCAGGCCGATATTGTCTGGCATGGCGATCCGTTTGGCGATCGAAGGGCTCAAGTCGCGGCCATTCTCGACGAAGGGTTGACCAAGGGCGCGCGCGGGCTTCGCGGGACACGCCCCGTCACGATCACCGCCCGGATCATAACCTTCCACGGCGTAACGCCTGCTGCGGTCGCCCGCGCGCCCGCCGCCGTTCACAACATCCGCTTTTCCATGCGTGTGTTTGATGCCAGAACGGGCGAGCCTTTGACCGAAAGCGAAGTTATCTCGGCAGATCTCGAGGCAAACGTAGGCATCGCCGCCGTCGCTGCAGCAATCAACAAGCAAACTCAGCGTCGACGCGTCGTAGATCATCTGGCAGCCGTTACGCGCGGGTGGTTCGGATTTGGACCGGACCAAAGGCGCGAATTTTACAGCATTGGTCGCTGATCCCTTGTCTGAGAGAATTAAGACCACATCTTTCGCGAATAACCGATTGGCTTAGAGGTCTCTCTTGCGCACACAGCTTTCCCGCCTTCTGTCACACCGATATTTTGAGCCGACCATCATGGCTTTGATTGTGGTGAACGCCGTCGTGCTGGCCCTAGAGACCAGCCCGGGCGTCATGGCCGTAGCCGGGCCTCTCGTTCTCTTTGCAGACCAAGTCATTCTTGGCGTTTTTGTGCTAGAGATACTTGCCAGACTGATCGTGGATTTCCGCGGGTTCTGGCGCGACCCATGGCGAATATTTGACTTCCTGATCGTCGCCGTCGCTTTGATTCCGACGACCGGTGCGCTTTCCGCGCTGCGGGCGTTCAGAATTCTCCGCGTGCTGCGTCTTGTTTCGACAGTGCCGCAAATGCGCCGTGTGGTGACCGGGCTTCTGACGGCGCTGCCCGGAATGGGTTCCATCGTGGCGTTGCTCGGCCTGATTTTCTTCGTTTTCAGCGTTATTTCGACAAAGCTACTCGGTGCTGCGTTTCCCGAGTGGTTCGGTTCGATCGGCGCTTCGGCCTACACTTTGTTCCAAGTCATGACGCTCGAAAGCTGGTCGATGGGTATCGTGCGCCCCGTGATGGAGGTCTATCCGCTCGCTTGGATGCTCTTTGTGCCATTTATTATTCTCACGGCCTTCGCGGTCCTGAACTTGTTTATTGGTGTCATCGTTGATGCGATGCAGTCGGAACATGCCGACACTGCACATGACGAACGCGAGGCTATGAAGGTAGAAACAGCTGCCATTCTATCCGAAGTGCGTGCGCTCAGGGCAGAGGTTGCCGCCCTGAAAGTGGACCGCTAGGGTCCGCGCACAATGAAGCTTTTTGTAGGTCTTGGAAATCCCGGCGGAAAATACGCCAACAACCGTCACAACATCGGGTTTATGGCGGTGGACCGGATTCAGTCGGATCACGGATTTTCGCCTTGGCGGTCAAAGTTTCAGGGACAGGTCAGCGAAGGAAAGCTTGGTTCGACGAAGGTCATCCTGCTCAAGCCCGAAACTTTTATGAACCTCTCCGGGCAATCGGTCGGGGAGGCCATGCGCTTCTACAAACTAACTCCCGCCGACATAACTGTTTTCCATGACGAGATCGATTTGGCCCCCTCAAAACTGAGGGTCAAGCAAGGCGGCGGTCATGCCGGGCACAATGGGTTGCGGTCCATGCACCAACATGTCTCGCCCGAGTATCAACGGATACGCATGGGTGTCGGTCATCCAGGGCACAAGGACGCGGTTCCTGCGTACGTATTGCGTGATTTTCCGAAGGCCGACCACGAGTGGCTGGATGACATGCTGCGGGGCATATCGGATGGCGCGCCGTCGCTCGCCGAAGGGGATACAGGGCGGTTTCAAAATGCTATTGCGCTTCGAGTGAACCCGCCACGGTCCTCAACGACGTCTGGCAAGAAGAATCCAGAACCGTCAGTTGCCAAGACGAAAGACCCAGAGCCCGTTGACGATCGCTCACCACTTCAGAAGCTCGTCGACAAGTTCAGATGAAATACGACATCCCCCGGAGCTTTCGATCGCAGGCAGCCGCGTGTTCGAAGCTTGGGTCTCCGTTCATGGCTCGTCTCATGAACCTTTTTGCCGATCGTCTCTCACGCGGGTCCAGTGTCGCCGACAAGGTGCTTGATTGGGAGGGCGATCCACGACCACAGGCCGACAACGTCTCTCTACGGCTTGCGGGTGCACTTCATGCGCTCAAGATCGATGGTCTTGCATTTCACGACGCGTATCCACCGAACGAGGTGAGCGATGACGTCCTTTGGAACGTCATCGAAGATGCACTGATCACATATGAAACACGCATCCTGGCGTGGCTTGATAGTGCACCGCAAACCAACGAAGTCCGACGTGCCGCAGTGATACTCCCTGCTTTGGCAGTCGCATTTGAACGGTTTGGATGCGATTTTGACCTCATGGAGGTTGGCTGCAGCGGGGGGCTGAACCTGTTTGCAGACAAGTTTCGGCTCGAGCTGCCGAATGCAACGCTCGGAGATCCAGCTTCCGCGGTAGAAATCGCTCCTGAGTGGTCAGGCGGGATGCCCCCGATCACACTCCCTAATATCAACCGTCGTGCCGGTGTTGATTTGAACCCGTTGAACCCTTGTGACGAGACTGATCGTTTGCGGTTGTTGGCCTACCTTTGGCCGGACCAACCCGACCGGATCGAGCGCACAAAAGCTGCCATTGGCATCGCTCAGGTTTATCCACCTGAGATGACACGAAGCGACGCGGGGCATTGGCTGAAACAGGAGCTTGCCAAACCCGGAACAGTTGGCCGCTTCCTCTTTCACACGATTGCGTGGCAATACTTTCCCCAAGCAACCAGCGAGATGGGCCATCAGGCGATATCGAGCGCCGCAAGGGAGGCCACGTACGAAAAGCCGCTGGTTCACCTGTCTATGGAAGCCGACGGCGGTGACGGAGCTTCAGTCACGCTTACAATGTGGCCCGATGGAGAAGCCAAAGAAATCGCACGTGCAGACTTCCATGGCCGGTGGGTGAACTGGACGGGGCTCTAGGGGGCACTAGATTTCTCACTAAGGGAGCCAAACAATGAAAAAAGACCCGTCAGTCAATGTTTTGGGCGAACCGCTTGAATCTTGCTCCAAGTCTCCGATCACTGGTTTCTTTCGCGATGGTGCGTGCAACACATGCGCTGAGGATACAGGTGCGCACACCGTTTGCGCCGTCTTGACGGCTGAGTTCTTGGCCTACTCAAAATATGTGGGAAACGACCTGTCGACACCGCGACCAGAATTCATGTTCCCTGGTCTGAAACCCGGCGATCGTTGGTGCCTGTGCGCATCAAGATTCTTGCAGGCCGCTGAGGAGGGGGCAGCCCCGTTGATCCGACTGGAAGCCACACATTCAAGGACGCTGGACATCGTGCCGCTCGACGTCCTGATGGCTCACGCTATCGAGGATTAGGCCGTTAGCCCGACTGCTCCATATCGACGCCGACCGCTCTCGCAACAGTGAAGATGTCCTTGTCGCCACGACCGCACATGTTCATGCAAATGATGTGATCTGACGGAAGTTCCGGAGCAATCTTCATGACGTGTGCAAGCGCATGGCTCGGCTCAAGCGCCGGGATGATGCCCTCCATTTCACAGCAGAGCTTGAAGGCTTCAAGCGCTTCACTGTCCGTAATGGCAACGTATTGGGCGCGACCGATGTCGTGCAGCCACGAGTGTTCTGGCCCAATCCCTGGATAATCCAGACCAGCAGAAATACTGAAGCCTTCCAAGATCTGGCCATCGTCATCCTGCAAAAGGTAGGTCCGGTTGCCATGAAGGACGCCCGGGCGACCGCCTGTCAGAGACGCGCAGTGCTCCATCTTGGCGTTCACGCCTTTGCCGCCAGCTTCGACGCCGATAATTGAAACTTCCTTGTCGTCGAGGAACGGGAAGAACAGCCCCATCGCGTTCGACCCGCCGCCAATCGCTGCGATGATCGTATCTGGCAGGCGACCCTCGGCGGCCATCATCTGCTCTTTAGCTTCCTTGCCAATGATCGCTTGGAAATCGCGGACCATAGCAGGGTAGGGGTGGGGGCCTGCAACCGTCCCGATGCAATAAAACGTGTCACGCACATTGGTGACCCAGTCACGTAGCGCATCGTTCATGGCGTCTTTCAATGTTCCACGACCGGAAGTTACCGGCACCACTTCGGCACCCAGAAGTTTCATGCGGAACACGTTTGGCGCCTGACGTTCCACGTCGTGCGCGCCCATGTAAACCACGCACTTCAGTCCGAATTTCGCGCATACTGTGGCGGTTGCCACACCGTGCTGACCAGCTCCGGTTTCAGCGATGATCCGCGTCTTGCCCATGCGGCGCGCCAGAATGATCTGGCCAAGCACATTGTTGATCTTATGTGCGCCGGTGTGGTTCAGCTCGTCGCGCTTCATGTAGATCTTGGCGCCACCGAGTTCCTCAGTGAGGCGCTCGGCAAAATAGAGAGGCGAGGGGCGTCCGACATAGTGGGTCCAGAGATAATTCATCTCGTCCCAGAATGTTTCGTCGGTCTTCGCGTTTTCGTACTGAGCCTCCAACTCGAGAATAAGCGGCATCAGCGTTTCAGAGACAAAGCGCCCGCCAAAATCACCGAAACGGCCGTTCTCGTCGGGGCCTGTCATAAACGAATTGAAAAGATCGTTCGCCATCATTCACTCCAACTCTAGCTGGATTGGTCTAGCGGCCTTGCCCGAAAGGGTAAAGCCACCAAGACATTTAGCCGCGCGACTTCACAAGTCCCACGATTTCGTATGTTTTTTCGAGGATCGGCGTTGCGATTTCGTCTGCACGCTCCGCACCACGTCCCAGAATACGATCGATCTCGGCGGGATCCGCAAGTAGACGACGCATCTCACCGGAAATGGGTGACAACTTCTCAACCGCAAGATCCGCCAGCAACGGCTTGAACGTGCCCCATTGCATGCCTTGCACCTCCGACATCACATCGTCCGTCGAGCGTCCGGACAGCGCACTGAAGATATCGACCAGATTACGCGCAGAAGGTCGTTCCTCCAACTCGGCGTAAGTCTCGGGCAAAGGTTCCGGGTCGGTGCGTGCTTTGCGAAGTTTCTTTGAAATCGTATCCGCGTCGTCGCCCATGTTGATCCGGCTCATGTCGCTTGGATCCGACTTGGACATCTTTTTGGTGCCATCACGCAACGACATCACACGTGTCGCTGGCCCCTCAATCACTGGTTCAGTGATCGGGAAGAAATCAACTCCGTAGTCGTGATTGAACTTCGTCGCCACATCGCGTGTCAGCTCAAGATGCTGCTTTTGGTCGTCCCCAACAGGAACGTGCGTCGCGTGATACAATAGAATGTCAGCCGCCATCAGCGCCGGGTAAGCGAACAACCCAAGCGAGGCCTGCTCGCTATTTTTGCCAGCCTTGTCCTTCCACTGGGTCATCCGACCCATCCAGCCCATGCGGGCGACAGTGTTAAATATCCACGCCAGTTGAGCGTGCGCCGAAACCTGACTCTGATTGAACAGGATCGATTTTTCAGGGTCGATGCCGCAGGCAATGAAGAAAGCTGTGAGCTCGCGCGTATTCGCGCTCAGCTTCTCAGGTTCTTGCCAGACAGTGATCGCGTGTAGGTCAACGATGCAGAACACACACTCATGGGTGTCGGCGTTCTGCATATCCACAAAGCGCTTCAATGCGCCGAGGTAATTTCCGAGTGTGAGCCCGCCGGTTGGCTGGATGCCGGAAAAGACGCGCGGGGTAAAAGCCGCATTCGTCATACTGTTCCCTTTCAAAAGGTGGATTTTCGCGTCCACGCGGCTTACCGAGAGGGGGAAGCCCCGTCAAGAAAGGCAAGGCAACCCGTGAGCGATAATTCGAACCAACCACCGCCAGCTGTAAACCCGATGCCTCCGGTCGTCGTGGCCTTGGCGCTAGCAATCTTTGCCGTTGAAGTTTTGCTCAGCGCGGCCGAGCGGGGAATAATTGGCGGGCCTACGGCGCTTAGCTGGCGGATTGAAGCTGTCCAGTCTTACGCGTTCTTTGCGCCAATGCTCGAAATCATCATTCAGCAAGGCATGTGGACAACCCCTGAATTGATGCGGTTCGTGACATATCCGTTTGTTCACTACGGTTTCACGCACGTGTTGTTCGTACTCGTTTTTCTCCTTGCCCTTGGCAAATTGACTGGAGAGGTCCTGGGCGGAATGGCCGTCTTTTTGACGTTCTTCATCTCAGCCATATTCGGAGCACTCATTTATGCTGGGCTAACAGGTGACGCACGCCCGTTGGTTGGTGGGTATCCTGCGGTATATGGGTTGATTGGGACCTACACTTTCATCCTGTGGGCAGGCTACGGGCAGACCGGACAAAATCAGCTTCAAGCCTTTTCGCTCATAGGAATTTTGCTGGCATTGCAGTTGTTTTTCGGCGCGTTCCTGGGTGGAACCAGCGAGTGGATCGCCGAAGTCGCCGGATTTGCCATTGGTTTCTTATTGGCCCCGTTTGTCGCACGTGGCGGATTTCGCCGGCTGCTCGCACGGATGCGCCGCCGCTAGCGGCGCAATGCGGATCTAACCTCGTGTATTCTGAAAGCTCCGAGGAGCACCGCTGAAACGGCGTAGACAAGAGTTCCGAAGACCACCACGCCAAAGAGCAATGCGAAACGTGCGGCCTGGCCATCAGGCAAGCCATCAATAACGTGCGACACTCCTGTCAAAGCAACACCCATCACTAGAGCGGCCAGCACAATTCTCGGAATGCGCGATTTCGCACGCGCGTCCAATTGGCTTGCCTGACCCATCGCTCGGCTTTTCCACCAAAGCAGCGCAAACATGGCCCAGCCGGCGATGGACGCTCCGATAGCCGCTGCGATGAAGCCAACAACTGGAGCCAGACCAATCGCAAGCCCGGCATTCACGAACATTGCAATGATGGCAAAATAAAACGGGCGCTTTGTATCTTCACGCGCGAAGTAGAGCGGCTGCCATACCTTCTGCAGCACAAAAGCGGGGAGCCCCAGACCGTATATCGCAACTGCCAATGCGGTGGCCGCGGTATCTTGAGCTTCGAATGCACCGCGTTCGAACAGCACGCTAACCAGCATTGTGGGAATAACGAGCAGAGCAACTGCGGCCGGGACGGACAATGCCAACGAAATTTCTGCGGCGCGACTGAGCGCGTTTTGCCCGCCCTCAGTGTCTTCGGCTTGTAACCGTCGAGACAAATCGGGCAGCAGGACGATGCCAATAGCGATCCCGACAACACCGAGTGGAAGCTGATACAGCCGGTCTGCGTAGGACAACCATGCAATAGCCCCATCAAAAAAACTTGCGACCTGCCGACCGACCAACAGGTTTACTTGAACGACGCCACCCGCCAGCGCTGCAGGCGCGGCGATAATGGCGAGGCGTTTCAACTCTGGCGTCCAAACCGGGCGCTTGGGAAGCAGTGAGAATCCGGCGCGCTTAGCGGCAATCCAAACAAGAGCGAACTGCGCGATCCCCGCCAGAACAACCCCAAGGGCAAGGCCCGTCCCAAACGCCCCTTTGCCATCTGAGGAAGCCACCAAGTTGAACCGAAACACGCCCGCATAGACGGCAATCATCACCGCGATCAGGATGATGTTCAAAAGCACCGGCGCGGCCGCTGCGGCCATAAAACGGCCCGTTGCATTGAGAACACCCGACAAAAGTGCCGCCAGGGAAATGAAGAAAATATAAATGAAAACGATGCGGCCCAGTGTGACCGCGATATCAAAGCGTTCATCGCCAACGAATCCGGACGCCATGGCAAACACAAGCCAAGGCATGAATATCGTAGCCAAGACACTTAGAGTGACGAGAAGCGCACCAAGCGCCGCGAATGCATCTCTCGCAAAGGAGTTCGCATCTTCGCCAGCTTCCAATTTCTTCGAGAACATTGGAACGAAGGCCATGTTGAACGCACCTTCGGCAAAGAAGCGTCGGAACATATTGGGAAGCGAAAACGCGATCAAAAATGCTTCAGCTACAGGGCCCGTTCCGAGCCAGGCGGCAATCAATATGTCTCGTATGAAGCCAAACACGCGGCTCAGCAGGGTCCAGAACCCGACTGTGAGCACACCTGATACCAGTTTGATCTGCTTCACTTGCCCGCGACCTTGTCTTGGGACGCTGTTACGTATCGCGCGCGCGCTGTGCACCCGCCGAAATGGCGTCCTTTAGCTTTGCCTCAAGAGATTTCTGCTTTGAGGGGGCATAGAATTTCAAGCCAAACATGTCTTTGACATAAAAGGTATCTACAACCTGTTCGCCATATGTCGCGATTACTGCGCTCGCGATATAGACGTTCGCCTCCGCCATTGTCCGGGTCAAATCATACAAAAGCCCGGGCCTGTCGCGCGTATCAACCTCAATAATTGTGTAGATGTCCGACCCTTCGTTGTCGAAAATGATCGAGGTCGAAACTTTAAATGCGCGCTCGCGTTTCTTGAGTTTGTCGCGATCAACAAGCGACTTTCTTGGAAGGACTTCGCCTGCCAAGGTTCTACTGATCATCTTTTCCAGTCTCGGAAGCCGCGCGGATTCATATGGTGTCCCGTCTGTATCCTGAATCCAAAAGACGGCGGTCGCGTAGCCGTCAGATGAGGTGTAAGTGCGAGCGTCAACAACATTTGCCCCTACAAGCGCGAGGGCACCTGCCAAACGAGAGAATATTCCTGGGTGATCTGCCAGCGCAAAGCAGACGCGCGTTGCATCGCGATCTTCATCGGCTTTGACGTCGATGCGAATTTCATCGTCTGCGATACCTTTAAGAAGGCTCGCAAAGACCACATGCGTGTCCAAAGGGAGACCTTGCCAGTAAGGTCCATAGTGCCTGCTGGTTTCCAAGCGTAGCTCTGGTTTCGTCCAGTCCGCCAGCATCTTGCGCAAGGCGGATTTGGCCTCTTTCTCGGCAGTACCACGATTGACGGCTTCCAGCCCATGATCAAGCGCGGAAGACGTCTGTCTGTAAAGCGCTCGAATGAGCTGAGCTTTCCAGTTGTTCCACACATCCGGGCCCACACCTCGGATGTCGCAGACCGTCAAAACTGTCAGCAAATCAAGCCGCTTTTTCGTTTTCACTGCTTTCGCAAAATCGCGAACAGTGCGCGGTTCCGAGATGTCCCGCTTTTGTGCCATATCCGACATCAGCAAGTGATACCGCACTAGCCATTCCACAGTGTCGACCTCATCCTGCTTCAGACCAAATCGCGGAGCGACCTTGCGTGCAATTTGCGCACCAAGCACTGAGTGATCTTCGGGCCTGCCTTTCCCGATGTCGTGGAGGAACAATGCGGCGTACAATACCCTGCGGTTCACCCCGCGCTCCAAAATGCCGCTGGCAATGGGTAGCTCTTCTACAAGCTCACCGCGTTCGATTTGCGCCAGATTGGAAATGCATTGGATCGTGTGCTCGTCGACTGTGTAGCTGTGGTACATGTTGAATTGCATCATCGCGACAACTGGTGCGAACTCAGGGACGAACGTGGAAAGGACGCCCAACTCGTTCATACGCCGAAGAGCACGCTCTGGGTTCCCGCGCTTGATGAGCAATTCGAGGAATATCCTGTTCGCCTCCGGCGAGGCACGCATGTCGTTGTCGATCAGATGGAGGTTGGCAGAAATCAAACGCATCGCGTCGGGGTGCAGCAGGTAGCCAGTACGCAACGCCTCATCAAAGATACGCAAAAGATTGAGTTTGTCTGACAAAAACGGCTTTATCCGCGTCACCGTCAGGCGGTTCTGTTTGATTGTATACTTGGGGTCGACCTTTGGCTTTCGTCGAAAGAACCGTGCCAAAGATGGGGCCTGCTTTACATGCGCAGCCTCTAGCGCGGTCAGGAAGATACGCGTTAGTTCCCCAACCGTCGTGGCATGGCGGAAGTAGTCCTGCATGAAGTACTCGACGGCCCTGCGTCCAGCACGATCCTCGTAGCCCATGCGCTGTGCCACCTCGACCTGCATATCGAACGTAAGCTGATCAACGGCGCGACCAGCGACGAGGTGAAGGTGGTTTCGGATCGCCATCAGAAAGGTCTCCGCGGCAACGAAGTCGTCGAACTCGTCCTGTCTGAGAAGGCCGACCTTTACCAGTTCGCCGGCCTCACCAACGCCGTGCAAGTACTTGCCAATCCAAAACAGCGTCTGAAGGTCTCGCAGTCCACCTTTGCCCTCTTTAACATTGGGCTCGACCATGTAGCGTTGCCCACCTTGCTTGCGATGTCGTTCTGACCTCTCGGCGAGCTTGGCCTCAATGAAATCTGGCGCGGTGTTCTTGAACAGTTCTGACCGGAGTTTCTCGTCTAGTTCCTGTGCAATTCCAGCGTCGCCTGCAAGAAAACGATGTTCCAGAAGAGCAGTGCGGATGGTGTAATCTTCGCGGCCAAGCCTGATGCAATCCTTAACGGTTCGACTGGAATGCCCGACCTTCAAATGCAGATCCCAGCACATATAGAGCATGCTCTCGATCAGGCTTTCCGCCCAAGGCGTTATTTTCCAGGGGTTTAGAAACAGAAGATCGACGTCCGAATACGGCGACATTTCTCCTCGCCCATACCCACCGACCGCCATAATCGCGATGCGCTCACCCTCGGTTGGATTCGGGTTTGGGTGCAAATAGGTTTGCGCAACGTGAAGCACGGTTCGGATCACGCCGTCAGTCAAATGGGCATAGGACACAACGGCAGGTCGAGCAGCCATTGGTTCCTTGAGAAACGCGTCCTCGATCACTTTGCGGCCATTCGCAATCGCCGTTTTCAGTGCAAAGACCGTGGCGTGACGCACAGCACGACTATCGGGTGCTTCGCCGATCTCCGTTTCGATCTCGGCGCGCACGGCTTCATCGTCGAAAATATCTCGTGCGGGCGCGATCAGAATGTCTTCTGATGTGCCTGGGGCTATGGACGCGGAGTTAGAATCCAGCGCCGCCAAAACTTCTTGGGGCGGGGTCAACAACGATCACCTGATTGTTCTGTATTTGCGCGACCGCAAGGCCACGTTCGTTCGTGCCGTTCGGGAAGAACCGAAACGGGCCATATACACCTGCGAAACCGGCACCTTGTGTCAGCGCCTCCGCCGTCAGTGCGTTTGAGTTTCCTTGTGCGACCAGTGCGCCGATCGCCGCAATTCCATCGTAGGCAAGACCACTAACGGGCGTTGGAAGCTCGCCAAAAGCAGCTTGGTAGCGCGCATTGAAGCGCGATGTTTGGTCCGGCGACGGTGTGGCGAACCATGCACCCTGCAAACCTTTGAGCGATAGCGCACTCGTTGGGATGTCCAGACGTTGAAGGCCAATGAACTGTGCCGTTTCCGGATCGATTCCGTTCTCAGGCAAGAGCTCTGCAAGGAAAGGGAGCGCTCCAGATGTACCCGAGGTCACAAAGACACTCGTGGCCGCCGATGAGCGAACACCAGCCGAAATGTTCGGGATTTCCTCGATGACGCCCTGCTGGGACAGCGGGAAAGACGAGGTGCCCGCGAGGTTTGCTCCGTTCCCTACAATCGCGCGCTGGATTGCGTCGCGGCCAAGATTTTCGGCTGGGTCGTCTGCGTGAACGATGTAGATATCGCCTTTTCCTTGGGCTGCCGCATAACGCACCAGACGATCGGCTGAGGTTTGGAAGGTGTTTCCGAGCAGGAAGACATTTCCACCGGCAATCGCTGGGTTGTTCGAAAACGTCAAAATATTCACGCCGCTTGACGCCACCGCTTGGCCCGCGGCCGCGGCAGCTTCACCAAAAAGCGGACCGACAATGATTCGAGCGCCGTCGCCAACAGCCTGACTTGCAGCCAATGCGGCACCTTCAGCCGTTCCAATCGTGTCATAGACGCGCAAGTCAATTTGCACGCTTTGGAGATCGCTGGCCGCAAGACGCGCTGCATTCTCCAAGGACTGAGCCAGTGTTCCAGCGGATGTCGACGATTTGGGGACCAGCAAAGCGACTGGTACCGGACGGTTTGTATTCACCAACGGGCCTGAACCCAATGACGCGTCGCAGGCCGCCAACGCACCCAAAGCAAACAGGCCGACAGTGGCAGAGAGTAACTTGCGGCGTAGAGCCAAAAAAGCGACCATTGGGAACGTACTCCAAAACGGTGAAACAATTTGCGCGACCCTATGCACAATCCGACTTTAAGTAAATCGCGGACAGGTAAATGGTAGCGACAAGCGAAACTGTGCCACTTGCCGCAGGTCTCTACTTTGTCGCCACTCCAATCGGGAACGCACGTGACATCACCTTGCGTGCCATGGATATTCTAGCGTCCGCAGATGTTCTCGTTGCCGAGGACACTCGGACGCTGCGCCGCCTTATGGATATTCATGGAATACCTGTGAACGGGCGGACGCTCTTGCCGTACCACGATCACAATGGTGCTCAGATGCGCCCGCGATTGCTTGAGGCTATTCGAGACGGCAAATCGGTCGCTTATGCGTCAGATGCCGGTACGCCGCTGATTGCGGATCCGGGCTTTGGCCTCGGGCGTGAAGCCGCGCAAAAAGGTTTCTCCATCACAACGGCGCCGGGAGCCTCATCAGCCATTGCTGCGCTTACGCTGAGCGGTTTGCCAAGCGACCGGTTTGTCTTTGCCGGTTTTGCACCGACGGGCAAAGGCGCGCGCGAGAGCTTCTTGAAGGAGCTCGCCGACATAGCCGGGACAGTGATTCTTTTTGAGAGCCCGAAGCGGCTTGGAAAGCTGCTGTCCGCCGCTGCAAAGGTGCTTGGCGAGGAGCGAGAGGCAGCGGTCTGTAGGGAACTGACGAAAAAGTTCGAAGAGGTGCGCCGAGGTTCCCTGGGAGAGTTGGCAGAGGCTTACCAAACTGAACAGCCCAAAGGTGAAATAGTCGTTTGCATTGCGAAAGGTGAGAAGAAGGTCGATGAAGCCGACGTTCGTGCCGCCCTTGCAGCACGTCTTGAGAAAATGAAATTGAAGGCGGCTGCTAATGCCGTGGCCGAGGAATTCGGACTGTCGAAGCGAGACATTTATCAAATGGGCCTCGAAATTCAGAACCGCGATTAACCAAGTCACAACGCGATCTGTCTACTCCACTCCGCATGAATGAACAGACCTCTCACGATCGTGCCCAGCAAGGCATGACGAATTATCAGAACGGGCTTTCGGCAGAAGGATCGGTCGAACGAGTTTATGAGGATGCCGGCTTCCGGGTTTTGGAACGGCGCTGGCGCGGTGCGTCGGGTGAGGTCGATTTGATTCTTCAAAAGGATCTGCTTCTGGCGTTTGTCGAAGTAAAGCGCTCCAAGGACTTCGCGTCATCTGCAACGCGCCTGTCTGCAAGCCAGATTGGCCGCGTGTGTCTAACAGCAGAAGAGTACATCGCCTCCAAGAATTATTGCGGCATGGATATCCGAATTGATGCTGCATTGGTGAACTGTCGCGGTGAGATTCAGATTTTGGAAAATGTGACGCTCTAATCCGCAGACCGTCTGTGCGTTGCATTGCGCGAGGAACTGCTGGTAAAGCCCGAAGGGAACAAACCGGAGTTACCTGACAGTGCGCGTCGCTTTCCAAATGGACCCCATTCAAGGTGTCGACATTAATGCAGATTCTACGTTTCGTTTGGCTGAAGAGGCGCAGGCAAGAGGAGCCGAACTGTTCTTCTACACGCCCGATGCGTTGGCGCTTGACGAAGGCATAGTTACCGCACGTGGCTACGCGCTGACGGTACGGCGCGAGCAAGGAAATCATGCAACGCTCGGGCCGTTGGAGGTTGTAAATCTCGCGGATTTTGACGTGGTTTGGCTTCGTCAGGACCCCCCTTTTGATATGGGTTATATCACCACGACTCACATCCTTGAGCGCTTGCCAGCCACGACGCAGGTTGTGAATGATCCATTCTGGGTCCGTAACTATCCAGAAAAGCTCTTGGTTCTGGACTTTCCCGATCTAATTCCGCCCACCACTATCGCTCGCAATCTCGAGACCCTTCAGGCGTTTCGTGCTCGTCACGGGGACATTATTTTGAAGCCGCTTTATGGGAACGGTGGGGCGGGTGTTTTCAGGTTGATGCCTGACGACAAAAATATGGTCAGTCTTCACGAACTGTTCTCAGGAATTAATCGCGAACCACTGATCGCTCAGAAGTTTGTGCCTGACGTTTCCAACGGAGATAAGCGCGTTATTCTTGTGGATGGCGAACCGATCGGCGCAATCAACAGAGTGCCGCCGGCTGGCGAAACGCGGTCGAACATGCATGTCGGCGGACGGGCCGAGAAAATTGGCCTGACGGCGCGCGACAAAGAGATTTGCAACGCAATCGGACCACTTCTTCGGGAAAAGGGCCAAGTGTTCGTCGGTATCGACGTCATCGGGGACTACCTGACCGAAATCAACGTGACTTCGCCTACGGGAATTCAGGAGTTGGAACGGTTTGACGGGGTCAACGTTGCCGGTGCTATCTGGGATGCGATTGAGGCGCGCAAAGGCTAGAGAGCTTGTCCCACGATCCGGAATGCTACCGCTTCCGCAACATGCGCGCGTCCAACGGCGTCTTGGCCTGCAAGATCGGCGATAGTGCGTGCGACTCGCAGAATCCGGTGATAGCCACGGCCTGATAGCCCCATCTTTTCGGCAGCCTGATTGAGAAATTCTTGTCCTGATGCGTCGGGTTTTGCCACCGATTGCAGCAGGTCGCCCGTAAGGTCGGCGTTCAAATCCACCCCGTCCTGCAACGAATACCGTTCTGCCTGAACTGCCCTTGCCTCGCGCACTCTGAGCGCGACGCTTTCGGAGCGTTCACCGGTCGGTAGTTCAGCAGATAAATCAGAGAAGGCTACAGGCGGCACTTCGACGCGAAGATCGAAACGGTCCATCAATGGTCCGGAAATACGGCCCAAGTAGTCTTCCCCACATGCAGGTACGCGTGAGCAGGCGCGCGACGGATCTGGTAAGTAGCCGCATTTACAAGGGTTTGCGGCTGCAACAAGCAAAAACCGGCAAGGATACCGGACATGAGCGTTCGCACGCGCAACGGTAACGTCGCCAGTCTCAATTGGTTGTCTCAGAGTTTCCAGAACATTGCCGGGGTATTCAGGAAATTCGTCCATGAATAGCACGCCGTTGTGGGCAAGACTGATCTCTCCCGGCAATGCCCCTTTGCCCCCACCCACGATCGCTGCCATCGACGCCGTATGATGTGGGGCGCGATACGGCCGTTTTCTCGAAATCCCACCGGCGTCAATCAAACCGGCACGTGACTGGATCATCGAGGTTTCAAGTGCCTCTGTTGGGTCAAGATCTGGTAGTAGGCCAGGTAGCCGCGACGCCAACATGGATTTCCCAGAACCTGGAGTGCCGACCAGCAAAAGATGGTGTCTGCCCGCCGCGGCAATTTCCAAGGCACGCTTTCCACGTTCTTGCCCGCGGACGTCGGACAGATCAGAAAATGCTGTTGGTGACTGGACTTCGCCGGGTTCAGATGTCGGCAAAACCCGTGCTCCCGATAAGTGCGCGACGGCATCTTTTAGAGTTTCAGGTGCATAAACGGTTGCATCGCCGACCCAGGCGGCCTCAGAGCCGGAATCTTTTGGACACATCAGTTGACGCTCGGCTTCAGCAGCGGCCAATGCTGCAGGCAACGCCCCAGCGACCGGAACAAGAGCCCCGTCCAACGACAACTCCCCCAAAGCGACAAGGTGCTCTGTTGCCTCGTGAGGAATGGCTCCAATGGCCGCAAGCAAGGAGAGAGCTATAGGCAAGTCGAAATACGACCCTTCCTTGGGCATGTCAGCCGGCGAAAGATTAACCGTGATCCGCTTTGCTGGCAGCGCAATTGATAGGCTGTTCAATGCCGCACGGATTCGGTCGCGGGCTTCTGAAACAGCTTTGCTGGGCAAACCCACGATGGAGAACGTTGGCACACCCGGCGAAAGCGCGCATTGCACTTCGACCATTCTGGCCTCGATCCCCTCAAAGGCGACTGTATGTGAACGCGCGATCATACGGTTAGCGAAATTGGTATGTCATTGTCAGGGTTAAAGATTTCTTAAGCGCCTCCCGGCTGTACTAAAGATAGGACAGGTTTTTGGCCAAAAACGCTTACCAAAAGTGATCCAAGCCCAGAGGCAGCCCGTAAAAACAATCAAACAAGCGAATTTGAATTGCATTGTTCAGGCAAAAACAGGGAGACGTTCACATGGCGCTTGATGGTTTCAACGACCAGACGCTTTCGCGGAAAGCTATGCAGGCTGAACTGCTTGATGCCGAAACAGAACTTAAACTTGCTTACGCTTGGCGCGACGAGCGAGACGAGGAAGCTCTCCATAGATTAATTACAGCTTATATGCGGTTAGCGATTTCAATGGCAGCCAAATTCCGTCGCTATGGCGCGCCGATGAATGACCTCATTCAGGAAGCCGGCCTTGGTTTGATGAAGGCGGCAGAAAAGTTTGATCCTGATCGCGGCGTGCGCTTCTCGACCTATGCCGTTTGGTGGATAAAAGCGTCCATCCAAGACTATGTGATGCGCAACTGGTCAATGGTGCGTACTGGCTCTACGAGCTCGCAGAAGTCATTGTTCTTCAACATGCGTCGGGTGCAAGCACGGCTTGAACGTGAAGCGGCCGGTCGTGGCGAAGCTCTCGATCGTCAACAGATGCGAGAAATGATTGCTTCGGAAGTTGGGGTTCCACTTCACGACGTGGAATTAATGGAAGGCCGTTTGGCTGGCTCAGATTTTTCGTTGAACGCCACACAGTCATCTGACGATGAAGGTCGCGAATGGATTGAGACTTTGGAAGACGAAGACGCCCAGCAGTCCGCCCGCGTCGAGCACCAAAAAGACATCGATACGTTACGCACCTGGCTTGTCGAGGCGATGTCAGCGCTGAATGAAAGAG
>CAYPVG010000278.1:0-2614 GCA_964414085.1 uncultured Boseongicola sp.
AAAGGGTGGCGTGAAGCGCAACTTTGGGGCACCCTCAAAAACAACAATGTGACGCGGGGACGGACTGCCGAATATGATCTAAGTCCATGATCTTCATAAGCACTTTGGTGGCTTGCAGTCTGTAGAGGGCGCGAAGCTCAAAATCGAACAGGGCTCTATCACTGGTCTCGTCGGACCAAATGGTGCCGGCAAAACCACCCTTTTCAATGTCATCGCAGGCCGACTTCCACCGACAAGTGGCAAAGTCACAATGTCCGGTGAAGATATCACTGGGCTCCCACCGCATGAGCTGTTCCACAAAGGTCTTCTCAGAACCTTCCAGATCGCACATGAATTCTCCTCCATGACGGTCCGCGAAAACCTTATGATGGTTCCCGGCGCGCAATCCGGCGAGGCTATCTGGAATGCATGGTTCGGTCGCGGAAAGATCGTTGAAGAAGAACGTGCCTTGATGAAGAAGGCCGACGAAGTTCTTGAATTCCTTACAATTGATCATCTGACAGAAGAAAAAGCTGGCAACCTCTCCGGTGGTCAGAAAAAGCTTCTGGAACTCGGTCGCACCATGATGGTCGACGCTAAAATCGTCTTCCTCGACGAAGTCGGTGCAGGCGTGAACCGCACGCTCCTCAACACGATTGCCGACGCCATCCAACGTTTGAACAAAGAACGCGGCTACACTTTCTGCGTGATCGAGCACGACATGGACTTCATTGGCCGCCTTTGCGACCCGGTTATCGTTATGGCAGAGGGCAAAGTCCTTGCCGAAGGCACGATGGACGAGATTAAGTCCAACGAGCAAGTCATCGAAGCCTATCTCGGAACGGGCCTGAAGAATAAAGATCAAGTGGGGGCCGACGCATGAGCGACAATCCCTACCAGAACGCGCGCGGCAACAAAGATGCCTCGATAGCCAATCCAAAACCCGCTGCCACACTGACCGCTCATGGCACTTCCGATACCGGCACCCCAGATGCTCGCACAGGCGAACCCTTCCTGATTGGCGATTCCATGACAGGCGGCTACGGCACTGGGGCAGATATTCTCCACAGCTGCACTATATCCGTCGATGAAGGTCAGATCGCCGTCATCGTCGGGCCGAACGGCGCCGGCAAGTCCACGGCTATGAAGGCTGTCTTTGGAATGCTGAACGTTCGCGAAGGCGCTGTCCGGCTCAACGGCGAAGACATCACGGCCCTGACACCGCAAGCCCGCGTCGCCAAAGGCATGGCGTTCGTGCCTCAAACCTCGAACATTTTCACGTCCATGACAGTTGAAGAAAACCTCGAGATGGGCGCGTTCCTACGCACAGACGACATTCGCGGGACCATCGAACAGGTCTACGAGCTATTCCCGATCCTGCGCGACAAGCGAAACCAAGCCGCTGGCGAACTCTCTGGCGGCCAACGCCAGCAAGTCGCAGTAGGCCGCGCACTGATGACCCAGCCACAAGTGCTGATGCTGGATGAACCGACGGCGGGCGTGTCGCCCATTGTCATGGATGAACTCTTTGACCGCATTATCGAAGTTGCTCGTACCGGCATTTCGATCCTGATGGTCGAACAAAATGCGCGGCAAGCGCTTGAGATCGCTGACAAAGGCTACGTGCTGGTCCAGGGACGCAATGCGTTCACGGACACAGGTAAAGCCCTTCTCGACGATCCCGAGGTGCGCCGCTCCTTCCTTGGGGGATAGCGATGAGACGAACCATTGCTACGGCCCTGCGGACAATATGCGCCAGAACCGGCGCCAATAAAGCGGGCCTTAGGATATAGACCGAAAACGGCATCCCTTTGGCCTTCATGATGCGCAAGCCGCAAAAAGCGGCACGCACGGGAACCAAACGGGGTGTGTTACATGCTGGAGACGATTGCGTTAGTCGCGATGCTACAAAGCGTTCAAAACCAAACAGAAGGCATTCACTGCCTCTTTCCCGCCGATGACGGCGGCGGCAAGACATTGCAGGTTGTGCTTGATCCAATGCCCTCGCTTAAGGACCAACCCGGTCTTTATCGCGTCTTCATGGAAATCGAAGGCCAAGTCACGCTAAAAGCTGCGGCTCAACCCATTGCGACAACAGAAGATCGCGACGTCCTTTTCCTCGCCAGACATGGACAAGACAGCATCTTCACGCTGGGCGTCCAAGAAAACGGCCAAGCCGCCCTTAGCCAACGGACAAGCCAAACCAGCAAAGCAAAAACGCGCGTGGGCGTCTGCGACGGAGCCGCTCACCACATCCACCGATGGCTTCCGTCATGACAACGCGAACGCACTAATAGGATCAAACTGGTAAAAACATGATCGACTTGCTCAACGCCATTGTCGCGCTCGCGAACTTTGTCATCGTTCCGGCCGTCGCCTACGGCAGCCAATTGGCGCTGGGCGCGCTCGGCGTGACGCTGATCTACGGCATTCTGCGGTTCTCAAACTTCGCGCACGGCGACACAATGGCCTTCGGCGCGATGGCTACAATCCTCGCGACATGGGCGCTTCAAGGCATTGGTGTTTCACTTGGCGTGTTCCCCACCGCTCTCCTCGCATTGCCTGTCGGGATCGCTGCCACCGCCCTTCTGGTCCTCGCGACCGACAAACTCGTTTATCAGTTCTATCGCGCTCA
>CAYPVG010000279.1:0-5630 GCA_964414085.1 uncultured Boseongicola sp.
ATCGGATATTGTTGTAAACCAATGATCTGGTGGGTTTTTCCCGGCCGCCCTTCCAGGCCATTTTAGCTCGCGCATAATGCGTTCCGCTTCGCCAGGAAGCCGATCTGGAATTTCGGCGCCCAACAAGGTTGCCCAAACTCCGGACCACAGACGGCCAACACTCCACGGGTTGTAGCCTCCCCCACCGAGGACAAGGTACCGAGGGGAGAGATGGCGAAGCGCCTTAACAACCGCCCAATGCGCATTGTTTGATAGCATGAGCCGCGAGAGCGGGTCTTCGGTGACTGCGTCCGCTCCGCATTGAAGGATGATCGCTTCGGGCTCAAAAACTTGAACAACGGGCAAGATCACCTCATCGCGGATCAGAGCCATTTCTGTGTCGTTAAATCCCTTTGGCACAGGCAAGTTGAAGACGGTGCCAGCTCCGACATCGCCTAATGCGCCCGTAAATGGCCAGCGCCGCTCTTCGTGCACTGAAACCATGAGAACGTCTGTGTCAGAGGCAAATGCATGTTCAACGCCGTCCGGGTGGTGCGCGTCTATGTCTACGTAGGCGACCCGCCGGACCCCGTTTTCTCGCAACGATAGAATAGCGAGTACAGGATCATTGAAATAACAAAATCCGTTCGCCCGATCCGGCAAACCATGGTGCGTGCCACCTGCGGGTGAATAAACCACCCCACCGGACGCAAGCTCTTCCCCTGCCCAGATAGATGATCCCGCGGCCGTGGCAGGTCTGCGGTACATTTCGGGGAAGACTGGGTTCGCATGCGTTCCAAGGTGGTACTTCGCGCGAACTTCATCCGAAACGCGGCCTTCTAGTTCTGCCGTGACAACCGCGTCGACATAGTATGGATCATGCCATGCAGATAGAGCTTTGGGTCGCGCGCGCGGGCTGCGAACCCACTCCTCACGCGTCAGCCAACCCATAGCGATTGACAAATCCATCACGGTTGAAACCCTGGGAATTGCCAGCGGATGCCAGCTTCCATAGGTCGAGTTGCGATAAATCTCGGAAGAGATGAACTTGGGCTGTTCCACGGATCCGTAAATCAACAGTTAGTCATTCGAACGTAGCAAAACCCAGCAACAGTTGAGATTCGCTACGTTTACAAGTTATAGTTGCGCCGAGGGCAGTGAAAACAAAACCTAGCAAATATCGGGCAATGAAACCGACAATGACAAGAATTAAGCAACAGGCGCTAAATCTCGAGAACTACACAAAACGGGATGTGCGAACACAATTCGGCGCGCTGTGCTGGCGTCGAAAGAATGGAAAATTACAGGTTCTACTGGTTACGTCGAAAAAGTCGCGCCGATGGATCGTGCCAAAAGGTTGGCCACAGGATGGGGCAACGCCCTCGCAAGCCGCGATGACAGAAGCTTGGGAGGAAGCAGGCGCAAAGGGTAAAGTGCATCCTATTTGTCTCGGCATTTTCAGCTATTTGAAAGTCATGCCAGAAGACGAAAGCCTACCGTGTGTGGTCGCTGTATTCCCGGTCAAGGTCGGCAAGCTGGCGAATGACTGGCCCGAAAAAGACGCGAGAAAGCGCAAGTGGTTCTCTCGCAAGAAGGCTGCTGCTTTGGTCCAGGAGAAGGAATTGGCCGGAATGCTTTTGCACTTCGATCCCAAGGACAAGTAACTCTTTTCGCTGAATGACAATGATATCCAAAGACTAAGCTGGCCATTTTCGAAAGACAGCTTACATTTCTCCTCAGTCTACAAAAAAGACGAAGTGGGAGAGAAACATGTTTCAACTGAAAAAGACGGCCCTCGTGGCCGCATTCGCCGTGTCAGTAGGCGGAGCCGTGCAAGCCGAAGAAGCAAGCTACGTGCTTGCAACTGCGTCCACTGGCGGCACGTACTATCCTGTGGGTGTTGCCCTTTCGACATTGGTGAAAGTGAAGCTTGAACCGCGCGAGAAGATCGGCATGTCCGCAATTAGCTCGGCTGGTTCCGGTGAAAACGTCCGCTTGCTGCGCGAAGGCGAAGCGCAGTTCGCCATTATGCAAGGCCTATTCGGCAGCTACGCGGCAACTGGCACCGGCCCGATTTCGGAATCCGGGCCACAGGAGAACCTGCGTTCGATCACGATGCTCTGGCAGAACGTTGAGCAGTTCATCGTTGCAAATGACGCTGCAGGAGACGGAACCGTGAGCGTTCTTCCTGGCCTCAAGGGCGAAGCGATGGCGCTTGGTCGCCAGAACTCAGGCACAATCGGATCGAACCGCACCTTGCTCGCTGGCATGGGTATCGACATGGACAATGACTACGAGCTCGTGTTCGGCGGCTATGGTCCATCTGCGGAAGCACTTCAGAACGGTCAAGTTGTTGGCATCAACACCCCAGCGGGTGTGCCGACTGGTGCCGTGTCTCAGCTTATGGCTGCCGCCGGTGACAGTGTTACTCCGCTGGCAATCACAGACGAACAACTGGCCATGATGGATGGCGGTCGCAATCTTTGGACACGTTTCGTTATTCCGGCAGGCACCTATCCGAACCAGGATGCCGATTGGAACACGATCGCGCAGCCGAACTTCCTGGCAACAAATGCCGATATCTCGGAAGACAATGTCTACATGATCACAAAGACGATCTACGAGAACCTTCCATTCCTGCAGGCTATTCACCCAGCCACAAAGGCCATGGCGCTTGAGAAAGCCATTGGCGGTCTGCCAGTGCCTCTGCACCCGGGTGCGGCGCGCTACTACAGCGAACAGGGCATCGATATCCCTGATCGTTTGATGGCCAACTAAACAAATGTTTCGCCGCCGTTTTTCGGCGGCGAACCGTTCCGGGGGGCCTTGTCCCCCGGCCCCCCTGTATTAACAATGACATCCAGAAAAGGGGGGAGCACGCATGAGCGAAGATCAAGAAGTCCAGCCAGCAACCCTGCGAGAGTTTGACGGTACCGCCAAACTTCTTCTGCATACGCTTTGCTTCCTTATCGCCGTTGGCCACATTTATGTGGCCTTTGATCCGGTGATTTCCGAGTTTCAAAGGAACGCGTATCACTTCGCTGGATTTGCCTTCTTAGCAGCCGTCTACAACCCAATCCTGCGCGGGCGCACTCAAAGCAAAGGCTTGCTCGCCTTTGACTTAACATTTGGGGTTCTGGTCGCCGCGGCAGCCATCTATATCCCCGCGTCCGAGGATGCGATCTACGATCGCGGTGTTAATCTCGTTCTGCTTGATTGGATCGCCATAGCTCTTTGCGTTGCCGGTGGCATCGAGCTGACCCGTCGCCTCACAGGCTGGGTCATTCCGATCCTGATTATTACAGCACTCACATACGTCGGCTTCTGGGGGCAGTACATCGGCGGTGTGTTTAGCTTTCCTGGTCTTTCTTGGGAGACGATTGCGTTTCGTTCGCTGTTTGGCGACGACGCCATGTTCGGGACTATTGCCCGTATCTCGTCGACATTCGTCTTTCTGTTCATCATCTTTGGCGCCTTCTTGCTTCGATCCGGCGCCGGCGATTTTGTCATCAGCATCGCGCAAGCGATCGCCGGTCGCCTTGCTGGGGGACCGGGCATCGTTGCCGTAATTGCGAGTGGACTTACAGGGACAATCTCGGGGTCGGCCGTCGCCAACACTGCCTCCACCGGCGTCATCACCATACCATTGATGAAGCGCGCCGGTTTCCGGGCGCCTTTCGCCGGCGGAGTCGAAGCCGCCGCCTCTACAGGGGGACAATTGATGCCCCCTATTATGGGTGCTGGCGCATTCGTTATGGCCAGCTTCACGCAGATCTCTTACGAAAAGATCGTCGCGGTGGCTGCTTTGCCGGCGCTCCTCTATTTTCTGTCCGTTGCCTTCTTCGTTCGCATTGAAGCGAAACGGCTTGAACTAAAACCTATGGACAATGACGGAATCACATTGGGCTCAGCCTTCAAGAAAGGCGGCGCTAGTTTTGTGATCCCCATAGGCGGGCTGATTACACTTTTGGTCATGGGTTTCACACCTGCTTTTGCGGCAGTGTTCGGCATCCTCGCCGTCATCGCGTCCAGCTGGCTCACACAAAACCCGATGGGACCTAGCGCGGTAGTCGAGGCCCTTATCATGGGGACCAAGGGCATGATCATGACCGCCATTCTGCTGTGCTCGGTCGGATTGATCGTAAATGTTATTTCGACCGCGGGTATCGGGAATACCTTCAGCCTTATGATCGCCGGTTGGGCAGGCGGCAACCTGTTGATTGCCTTAACGCTGATCGCAATTGCCAGCCTTGTTCTTGGTATGGGGTTGCCAGTGACGGCCGCTTACATCGTTATCGCGACCCTGTCCGCGCCTGCGATCGCCGGTATGATCTCGGATCGTGTGGTTATTGATGCGCTTGTGGCCGGAACGCTGAACGACGGAGCCAAGGCCGTTCTCATGCTTGGGGCACCGGAGACTATGGCGCTTCTGGGCGGGCCCATTCCCATTGAACAAGCAGGTGACATCATTCGCGCGTTGCCATTAGAGGTCGCCGCTCCGCTGCGCGACCTGGTTGTGCCGCAGGAAGCCGCCATCGCGGCAATACTCTCGGCTCACATGATCATTTTCTGGCTGAGCCAGGATAGCAACGTTACGCCCCCTGTCGCGTTGGCGTCGTTTACTGCGGCGGCGATTGCCAAAGCTCCCGCAATGCGGACGGGCATCGAAAGCTGGAAGCTCGCAAAGGGCCTCTACATTGTACCACTGCTTATGGCCTACACGCCATTGCTTGCGGGTGATTGGGATGTAGCGTTCATCATTTTCTGTTTCGCGGTGTTTGGCATCTACGGCCTCGCTGGTGCTCTACAGGGCTGTATGGAGCGGCGCTTGAACTGGCCGCTTCGGGTATGTTCGGGTGTGGCAGGAGCCGCATGTTTGTGGCCTGAAGCCACAATGATTAATGTCGCAGGGGTCGTCGGTGTGTTGGCACTTTTCGTACTGAGCCTGAGGATTGGTCACACAACTCCAAAGCCGCAATACACTTAAGTGTGTGACACAGTCGATTGCGGATACGATTGAAAATGGCGGTCATTTCACCTAATTCCTTTAGCGTAGAGCAACACAACGGAATGCCATGATCCGATACGCGCTAAAGTGTGACGCAGACCATCAGTTCGAAAGCTGGTTCCAATCGGCTGACGCGTTTCAGTCGTTGCTGAACGCGTCGATGGTCGAATGTCCGCAGTGCGGCTCGAGCAAGGTCGAAAAAACACTTATGGCACCTCGCGTGACGACGTCACGCAAACGGGCAACTCCGCAACCGGAAGCGCCAAGCCAGCCAATGGTTTCTGCCCCAGACGCAAAAATGGAAGAAGCCATGCGCGCTTTAAAAGAGCATGTCGAGGCGAATTCAGACTACGTTGGCAAAGACTTTGCGCGCGAGGCGACATCTATGCACCTGGGTGATGCACCAGAGCGGTCGATCTACGGAGAAGTCGCACCAGAAGATGCTAAGCGTTTGGCAGAAGACGGAGTTCCTGCAATTCCTCTTCCTTTCATCCCAAAATCCAAGACGAACTGAGGCGCAACCGGGCTTGGACTTGTCCTGAGTTCGACTATCCCTTAACAGGCGCGGCGAAGACTAAGGATTCCGTTTCAAGATGCCTACTCTGGTGATGAAATTTGGCGGCACGTCCGTCGCAACGCTCGA
>CAYPVG010000280.1:0-3082 GCA_964414085.1 uncultured Boseongicola sp.
TCAGGAAAATAGTTCTGCCCCGAAAACCCTTCTTCGGCATCATGGTCATAGGCATAGCCTTCCCCATACCCCTGATCCTTCATCATTGAAGTCGGTGCGTTCAGAATGTGTTTCGGTGGAGGTTCCGACCCCGTTTGCTTCGCCGCCGCCCGCGCCGCCTTATATGCAACGTACCCAGCATTCGACTTCGGGGCGAGCGCCAGATAGGCAACCGCCTGAGACAAGGCCAACTCTCCTTCTGGACTGCCCAAACGTTCATAGGCCTCCCAAGCGTCAATGCAGATTGTTTGCGCCTGCGGATCAGCCAGCCCTATGTCCTCAACAGCCATTCGCGTAATCCGTCGCGCCAGAAACCGCGGATCCTCTCCCCCTTCGAGCATCCGCGCAAACCAATAAAGTGCCGCATCCGGGTCCGAGCCGCGCACCGACTTGTGCAAAGCCGAAATCAAATTGTAGTGACTGTCGCCGGATTTGTCGTACTGCGCCGCGCGTCGCATCAAGCGTTTCGTCAGTTCTTCGGTGGAGACCTTCTCGGCCCCTTTCCACGACAAGACCTGCTCGATCAGGTTCAGCAAAGCACGACCGTCACCGTCTGCCATCTCGAGCAAAGCATCCCGCGCATAAGCGTCCAAAGGCAGCTTCCGGCCTGCCTCAGCCTCAGCACGCTGTGCCAACAACTCCAGTGACGCCAACGTCAGCCGCTCGAGCACCATCACCTGCGATCGACTCAAAACAGCAGCGTTTAACTCAAACGATGGATTTTCGGTGGTTGCCCCCACCAAAAGGATCGTTCCATCCTCCATATGAGGCAAAAACCCATCCTGCTGTGCCTTGTTGAAGCGGTGGATCTCGTCAACGAACAAGAGGGTCCCTTGCCCATTCGAACGCCGGATCTTCGCTGCCTCAAACACCTTTTTAAGGTCCGCGACACCCGTAAAGATCGCCGAGATTTGCACAAATGCCAAATCCGTCGCATCCGCCAAAAGCCGCGCTATCGTCGTCTTCCCAACACCTGGCGGTCCCCAGAATATTATCGAAGACAACTGCCCGGACGCCAACATGGTCCCCAATGGCCCCTCGGGTCCCAACAAATGATCTTGCCCTATCACATCCGACAAAACAGCTGGACGCAGCCGATCCGCCAAGGGATGCGGTGCAGTATCATTCGCCGTTTCAGACGGGGTATCAAAAAGGTCTGCCATGCGCGGCTAAGGCTACGCCTGTGCCGCGCTGGCGAAAAGACCCATTTGATCAGTGCAGCTTGGACGCCAACGAAATGTTGATGCAAACGCTGCGATCACCATCGTCCGTCTCGATCACGCGGCCAGCCGGAACGCAATCGATGCCCGTGCGACGCGCAAGCCGTGGGCTATGCTCAGGCACAATCCCGACCAGAGAAGTTGCACCAAAAGTCCGCGCCGAGCGCACCATCTCATCAATGAGCGCACACTGAACGCGCAAACGCATCTTGGACGGTACCGCATCCGAAACAAAGACACGGCTCGATTCCCAGATGTGCGACGCAACAGGTGCTTCCTCGAACAACAGGTCCTGCGGAAGACTATCGAGCAGCCCCAATTGCGCGTCGCGGATCATGTAAGAGTAGATGCCGCACCGGGCCGTGGTCGGCGTCAAACGCACACCAGCCAGAACCTGTCCAAACTCATGCACGGCCACCCAACGGCTCGCTGGAGTGTCGTACTGATCGTACTCCATGCCGTCGGCCTCTGGCAGATCCCAGTTCTTGTGCTCAATGAACGTACGATGACGCGCGCGAAGCATGTTGGCAAAAAGCTCGCCATGGTTGTGCATATTTTCGAAAGAGAGAGTCGTTACTTGCATTGGAAGTGCCTCCAGTCAGGGTTGATAAAAAATCCTGATAGGAAACGCGTTCACTTAGAGCAGTTGGTACTCCCGAGCTTTCTTGAGTGCTTGCGCAGTCGTTCGCGCGCCCAGCCGGACACGCGCCGATTGAAGCCTTGCCTTGAATGCACTTTCTGAAATCCCGAGTTTTGCCGCCGCCGCAGTATGCCGATCCCCATCAGCCAACAAACGCAACGCTTCTTTCTGTGCGCGCGTAAGTTCCGTTGGGGGCGCGGCCGCCCGGTGCAAATCCTCCACTATTTGCACGGTCTCGGCGATTTCTTCGTCGGTGAACTCACGATCATCTCTGGCAATGCCCACGATCGTGCGCGACGTAATCGGCCCAGTTGACACCACAGCCCCAAATGTCAGCCCGTAGTTGCGGGCTTGCCCGAGAATATTGAATGGATCCGGCAACCTAATGGCGCTCCATCGCGTGCTGCCTTTGCCACCCAGCCCCCAGAACACCAGGGGATCACGCAAAGCATACGCATTCTCGTCGTAAATCTTCGTCCAGGCGTCGTCGTATGTCCGCATATAGATCATCGGAGACGCAAAACGGATGTGAAGACCTGCGGAAAACCCTTTAGGGGCCAAACGTCCCAGCGCTTCGAAACCGTCTTCGAGACCGGGTCGCTTGGCACCCGTTGTGACAGGCACCTTCTGCAAGGTCTCGTAAGTTTCGTTATCGCGCCACATAAGGACACCACCTTTTAAGTTCCGCCCGCACCCCTGCGTCGGCTGACCAAAACGCTTCGCACCGCCCATGTCCCGATGCGAATTTTGCCAGACATACCTTTTTAGACAGGTTGCTTGTGTCTCAGTCAACCTTAAATTGTATTGTGAAAGAACCACTCTCCGATGGAGTTAATATGTCCAAGGCCTTTTTATCGTCTGACCTTGAAACTGCAGTCACCCTGCAAGCCAAAGAAGACTTGGAAAAGTTTATTCTTTTCAGTGAACTAAGGACTGGTGCGCCGCAAACTGCCGAGGAACGGCTGCTGCAATCGCTTGCAAGATGCCTCGCACATCAGCACGCACCACAATAACGTGAAAAGGGCCGCGAAAAGCGGCCCCTCATCAAATCTTGGCATTTTGAAGAGGAATCACTCTTCAGCAGCATCCTCAAGAGCAACACGCTCGCGATCTGCAGCACCTTTGGCGTCTACATCACGGTCAACAAGCTCGATAATCGCCATCGGGGCCATGTCGCCATAAC
>CAYPVG010000281.1:0-19984 GCA_964414085.1 uncultured Boseongicola sp.
TTTGCGAAGAAAGCTCAGGTTCAGCCCCCGCTTCCCTGGGAATACTTCCACATAACTTTGGTCTTTCCTGGGGACGTTTCAGATCTCGCGCTTCAAGAGTTACATTAAAGGCCTCAAACCAAGCAGATCGTGCTCCCAAAGGTTTCAATTCAAGATTTTGACTTCGGTGGCACAAAAGCACGTTTGATTTGGGCGGCGGTCGCGATCTTGGCGCTTGAGATCATCCGAGGTGAATGCGGGACTTTTTTGGCGGGGTTTGAGCCTTATTCACCTTCAGGCGGTAGTTCGCGCCCCCTCGGATCAACAAGCAGTGCAGTAACCCAACCGGCGACGAAGCCTCCCAAATGCGCCTCCCAGGCCAGTAATCGCCCCATAGCAAAGTAAAGAATGATGTTGAGCGCGACCAAATAGAGAACGGCTCGAAGTACAGGCCACAACTGCTCTTTGAACGTGAACCTGTCTACGTATTCCCATGCAATGATTGCACCAGCGAGGCCAAATATGGCTCCTGAGGCGCCGACCATGGGGCGAATGCTGTCGCTCAGGGCGGCAAAGCCTGCGCCACCTCCCAATATGGCAACAACATAGATCGCAGCTGCCTTCCAAAGGGTGACGCGGTCCAAGACAACTGGCGCGATGGTTCCAAGCGTTATCATGTTCACCAGCAGGTGTAGCCATCCGCTGTGCAGGAAGCCGTAGGTCAGAAACATCAGCCATGGCTGGGCAGGATAGTTTGGTTCCCAATCGGATAGGATACCAGGCCAAAACCCGGCGTACTCGTACACGAATGATCTGAATCTGGGGGCCTCGATGTATCCAACGTCTCCCAGGATCAGAATGCATTCAATGGCGATGTAAACGAGGATCAGCACCGCGACGGCGTAGTACGACGTCGGCGCACCTTCCCTGGGCGGAGGCAGCGGGTCTAGCTTGGTATCCTCTTCGGTCACGAGGTCGCTTTGAGGTTGGACTTAAAACCCAAAGGAAAAGTCGCGTCCGATGTTCACAAACAGCGTGTTCGACGATATTGCATCGCTCCCGCTATCGTCCACACGACGGACGCGCAAACCCGCATTCAGGTCCCAGTCTCTGTTAAGGTCGCGTGTGTACCGAATGGTTGCGGACGTCCGCGTGTCGGTATCTCCACCACCGAAAAGCTCGGAGGAACCGTATGAGAAACTGGCACCCCACGAGGATACTGGGTCAATTGGTGCATTATACCCCAGCTCCACCGACGTGTTCAGCAGTGCAAGGCCTTCGTCAGTGGAAGGGCTTTGCACGATATTTGCGGTTAATGTGCCACCCGGAGTTTCACGGCTATAATCGATGCTGGTTGTAAATTCTGTGTCAGAATTTTCCTGGTCTACAACACCAAGCGACAGCGTCATTGCTCCAGTTGGCAATACATAGTCGCGGCTCACACTCGCAATATTGCGGCGCCCTGTCTCGTCTACCCTACTGGATACGTCAAACCGCAGCGCGCCGTCAGGTCGGGCCTGCTCTGCTCCGAAGGTCAAACCAATTCCATCATCGGAATCGACGAGTGCGCCCCCGTTGAATGTCTCCGAGTCGTCCAAAGATAGTCCCGCAGAGAGGGTCAAGCCATCGCGCGTTTCCGTTGTCACGCTCGCGCCAATTGCTCGAAAATCTCTTGAAGTATCGGTTACGTCTTCGAAATCGGTTGAGCTCTGGTTGGCAAAAAGTCGCGCGGTTGTTGCCGGATTGATTTGGAATCTGGCAACAGCGTCAAGGCGCGTCGTGTCTGTGTTTATTAGATCGGGATCCGTGGTTCCAATGTAGTCATTTGTCGACGTGCTAAACGACACGTCGACACCGAAAGGTGCGTCAATTCCAGTGGAGAATGCGGCGGACAATCGCGAGAATTCCCGCGATCCACCATCGACGATGAGCGCATCTGGGTCGAACACGCCATCAATGAAAAATCCAAAGGCCTCATCGTCAAGATTGGCTTCATCAAAGCGACCAGAAAGGGAAAGACGGGAGTTAGCCCCAGTACGGACGTAAGATGCAGCAGCCGATTGACTTACGATATCTAGCGCATCTGCGTTTGTGACACCTCCGCCTTCTCGCCCTTCGATACCAATACCAAGGCTGAACCGAAGTTGGTCGACTTTGGTTTCAGAGCTGACGGAAAATCCAAGGTCGGTGACGCTTGTTATTTCCGTGCTATCAGGATTGCTGATGAAGAACGGATTATCGCTTAACTCCAAACCCGTTGAAAATGACAAGTTGCCGCGAATACCTGTCCCATCCTGCGCAAGCGCAGGAGAGGAAGCTATTGCGGCAAGCGAGAGGGCGGCAGTTGTTAGTCGTCCCGGTCGCAATTTTTTCATGTTATCTACTCGAAGAGGCGTCTCTCTGGCACAATGATAACATCACCGTCGGCAAGAACAATGTCTGATCGTGTAGAAGCACCGCTTGCGATTGCTTTGTAGTTGATCGTCGAGACAGATTGTTCGCCTGTAGATGGGTTGGAGCGACGCAAGAGAATACGCTTGGTAGCGGCGAAACGCGTGAAGCCACCGGACGAGGCAAGCGCTTGCAGCACTGTAGTTCCGCGTTCGAGACGCTTCGCACCGGGTGCACCAATCTCACCGAGCATAAAGACGTCAATTGTCGGGCCAGCGGATACAGTGGGTTCGACGCGCGGGCGCAAAGATTGCACCGTCACGAATACTGTAGGTGTGGTTGCAAAATTCGGCGCGATAGCGGACGAAATCGAAGCAGCAACTTGATCGGGCGAGCGCCCACCTGCTTGTACGCTTCCTGCAAAAGGAAATGTGATCGTGCCGTTTGGCAAAACGAGCAGCGAGCGGTTAAGCGAGTTGTCTTCTAGTACTTCGACCGCGAGCGTATCACCGCTGCGGATTTGATACTGGCTTTGTGCGAAAGCGACGGTTGCCGCAAAGCACGCCACGATGGCGAGTAACAGAGACTTCATTGGTTCACCCCCAAAAAAACTAATCGACACTACTATGTGACGCTTTCCTTTGCATTCAAAGCGTCAAGTTCACTTCAGCTTGATCCCGTAACGCATTGTGTTGAAAGGGCGACATGCGAGATCATTGGTTGTCGGCCTCGGATGCGATGCGTTCTATCGCCTCTTTCGCAAGACCAATCTGCGGTCTTGGGTCATTCTCTCCCGCGAGTTCCACAGCTCGCTGAAAGCTTACGAGAGCCTCATCATTCTGACCAAGAGCCTCATAAACACTAGCCAAATGGAATTGCACAATCGCGTCATTTGCCAATGCATTTGCTGCGGGCTCAAGATAGGTCAGGGCTTCTTCGGCTTCGCCTCTTCTATGTAAGATCCAGCCGTATGTATCCTGAAACGGTGGTATGCTGGTGCCCCGAAGACGCCGCGCAATTGCAAACGCCCGATCGAGGCTGGCCTCGTCCGCGCGGTGGGTTGCAAGCAAACTCGCAAGGTTGTTTGCAACGATTGGCGAGTCCGAGTTCTGCTCGTAGAGTGTCTCGTAGATCGAAATTGCGCCATCTATGTCGTTGGAGCGTTCCAGGAATGTTGCTTGGGCCCAAAGAAGATTTGGCGCGTTCTCGTTTGCCTGAAGTGCTGCTTCTAACGTTGCGCGGGACTCCTCTATTTCGCCCTTTGAGCTTTGCGTGCGAAGCAGTTGAATCCACGCACGTTCAAATGTCGGCGCGGCTTCAGTGATTTGCTTGTAAGTTTTTTCAGCAGCTTCGAAATCCCGCAAAGCAAACTGTGTACCGCCTAAGACCATTGCCAATCGGGGATTGTCGGGTTCGGAAGCGACAATTTCGTTAGCTATGTCGAGAGCCAGCTGCTCCTCTCCAGCACGAAGCCTTTCACGAAGCAGCGCAATTTTCGTTCCCAGATTGGCATCGGCATTAGCCGCCATACCTTCAAGTTCGGCCAATGCTTGGTCCCGACCATCGCGTCGCGACAAGATCTGAAGCCGTAGACTGTCCGCAAGGCGCAACGCAGCGAAACTCCCGTCTCGGCGAAGCGTAGATTCGACCTGTTGCCCCCGCGGCCAGTCTTCGGAAAGAACGTAGACGCGTCCGAGTGTTCGCAACAGGTCGTAGTCGCCCGGGCTTTGCCGCAAAGCGAGTACCAACACATCTTCAGCCGGGCGAAGGTTCCCGTCGGAGATGAGTGTATTGGCAAAACGAATAGTCTCTCGCGGGGCATAACCGGAGGCTTCCGCTGCCAACGACAGCATATCCTGCGATAATTCCGGTTCGCCTGCTCGCTGGTGCGCGCGAGCTAGTAGGGTCATGACTTCCACATCTTGAGGTGCTTGGTCGAGGGCGCGTCGCAGTGTGTTGATCGCCTCATCAATCTGGTCACCGTCAATTTGCCAACCCGCACTCAGTTTGAGCGCCTCGACATGTGTTGAATCCACAGCCAACACATCCTCAACCAATTGCCGCGCACCAACCTCGTTGTTTTCCGCGATCAGCATTCTGGCCAAAGAGATTTTGTAGCCAGACAGGTCATCATTGTCTTCCGATGCACTGTCGACAACGCTCTGCATCTGAGCAATTCCCGCCTCTCGATCGCCGCCATCAAAAAGTAGCCCCGCTTTCAGAGCGAGAAGGGCGGGCGCGTTATCGAAGTCATCGAGAGCTGCGTCAATTTCTGCCAATGCGGCTTCGCCACCGCGGATCTGGCGAAGATAGCCAATCAATGCAACTTGTAGATCTAGGCTATCCTCGGAAGTGGCTATCTGCTCCCGAAGGAAGGCCTCCGCGCGTTCGGGTTGACCCATGGATGTGAGCAGTCGGACAAGCAATCCTTTTGTCTCGACATCATCCGGAAATGCTTCGACCGTGGCCCGCATATGGTCTTCCAAGCCTGCAAAGTCTTCGTTCTGAGCAAGAATTGATGACTTCAGCTGGTAATAGACCGGTGCAGTTGGTTCTGCGGCGATGGCCTGGTCAATGAAGCTCATCGCGCGGTCGGTATCGTTTCGTCGCAGCAGTATGTCGATGATTGTCCGAAGCAAAGTTGAGTCATTAGGCCGAGCTTCATTGAGCGCGATTGCTCGGGATAGTATTTCGTCAATGGCTTGTTGATCTTCTGCCAACGCCGCCTGTCGATATTGCAGAACAATGTCGACAACGTCGGCACCATCCAGCTGAGCATTTGCATTAAGAAGCACCGCGGAATGTCTTTCAGCCTCTTCCCAATTTTGTGCCTCAATGGCCATTTCGCTCAGAGCAAGTCGCGTTGGCAGGTCGTCGGGGTTTTCTTCTGAAAGCCGTAGAAAATTTGAATACGCGGCACTGAAATCGCCGCGCGCGCGCACTGTTTCTGCAAAAAGGCGTCGGCCTTCGACGTGAAATTCGTTCAACGACAGAACGTTGCGTAGCTCGACAAGCGCGCGTTCCACATCTCCTGATTCAAGCAGCTCTAGACTGTTTTGGTAGTGGCCTTCCGCGCGTTCCTCCGCACTGTCACATGCCGCGAGAAATCCAAGCGCTAGGCAAAGTATCAAACTGCGATGTAGGGAAAATAGCGACATCAAAGGACTCCCGAATACAAATTGGAGCAACACTAACAAACACACACAACGCCAACCAGCCCAACGTGAACCAGTAGAAAAAAATCGGCGTTCGGAAAACTAGTAACCGGTTCCTCGAAGGACAACGGCCATAGTCTTCCATAAGATCTTCAAGTCGAGCCACGCCGACAGGTTTGCGTCATATGTGTCATCGTAGAAGGCACGTTCAGCAAACGCGGTCTCGTTTCTCTTAGAAACCTGCCAAAGTCCCGTCATTCCGGGGCGCAACTTGTAGTAGCTCCTTCCCGGATACAACGCTTGCTGCTTAGGTAACATTGGGCGTGGGCCGATTAACGACATGTCACCCGCGAGGACGTTGAAGATTTGCGGCAACTCGTCGAGTGATGTGCGCCGCAATGCACGGCCTAATCTTGTGCAACGCGGGTCAATCGTAAGTTTCTGCTTTGCATTCCATTCATTGCGAGCCTCGGCGGAGCTTGCCAAGTGTGCTTCCAGCAAAACCTCTGCATTCGGCACCATTGTGCGGAATTTCCACATGGTGAAACGTCGACCATCACGACCTACGCGTTCCTGCTTGAATACTGGGGAATTTCCGTCTGATGCAATGATCAGCGCAATTAGCGCCAAGAAGGGTGCAACAAACGGCAGCGAGATAAGAACAAGAGAAACGTCGACAAGGCGCTTAAAGCCAGATCGATACATGCCTCTCTTCGTAACCGGCCCAGCAATTGGGAGTGCATCGACATTCGCAGCAGTGCTACGCGCGACGTTCGTTACGTGTACTGTCATACTTTTTACCGAAGCACGTTCGGCCCCCTGAAACTCACTGACTCCAAAACAACACAATTCGAACGCAGCAATCGAATTTGCGGAGCCTTCTTAAGTGTTAACATTTGCAGCGCTACTTGGGAAGAATTCCCTTCTTTTTCAGAACCTTTTGCAAAGTTTTTTCAGTGCAGTTGATCCACAGCTGGTTTTTTTGCCTGAAAAACTGCACGAAACTGCCTAGGGTTCGCCATATTCCTGCCGTTTTTGGCTTTCGGTCACGGACACAAGAAATACAAATATCGTGAACGATTGATTAATTTCTGCACGAACTGTCCACAAATCAGCGACGATTGATAGACTATCTTAGCGCGAGCTTGCGTAATGATTCGGCGGCTGTATGCATTCTGTGCAAGATTGCTGAAATGTCGCGAGGGCGACATTATATGGCCTTTAAGTTTAACTAGTGAATCGCTTCATGTGATCGGAACAAGACGCACCAGAATAGCGAGACGATGACGAGTAACGACCTTTACGTAGACTACTTCGGATTTTCCGAACGGCCGTTTACCCTGTTGCCGGACCCAGACTTTTTGTTTTGGTCGCGGGCGCATCGCCGTGCGTTCTCTGTTCTCGAGTTCGGGGTTATCACCCGTGCGCCGATTACTATCGTCACAGGAGAAGTAGGGGCTGGCAAAACGACGCTGATCCAAAAACTGCTTCAGTCGCTAGATGACGACATCACCCTTGGACTGATTTCCAACGCTCAAGGTGGGCGCGGAGAATTGCTGCAATGGGTTTTGAATTCTCTTTCGATCGAGGCCGACTTAACGGGTGCGTACGTCTCGATGTTCCAACAATTGCAGGACTACGTCATAGAAGAGTATGCCAGTGGCCGTCGTGTCGTGCTGTTGATTGATGAGGCTCAGAACTTGAGTATCGAAGGTCTCGAAGAACTCCGCATGCTCACAAACATCAATTCGAATAAAGATGAGCTACTTCAACTTATCCTGGTTGGTCAGCCGGAACTTCGGCAGATGATCATGCGTCCTGAATTGAGACAATTCGCGCAGCGCGTAACCGCGACTTATCATATCGGACCGTTGGATCGCTCCGCCGTTGCAGGCTACATCCAGCATCGACTTAATCATGTTGGCGGTTCGGGTAGTGAGTTTACGTCGGAAGCCGTTGAGTTAATTCATGAGCACTCGCGCGGCATTCCACGACTTGTGAATAAACTCTGCGACTTTTCGATGGTGTATGCTGCCACAGAAGAACGCCGAGTTGTCGACGCCGCCATTATTGAGGAAGTCCTTGAAGATGGCATTTTCCTTCCCGCAGTACATGTTTCTGGAGACGCGGCAGAATGAACTCCGACCTTAGATTTTATTGGGCATTGTTTCTTAGGCGATTGCCGCTGATGGCGGTCGTCTTTGTGTTGTGTTCTGCGATTGGCATTGGGCTGAGCCTCACCCTTCCTTCTCGTTACGCAGCATCGGCGCAGCTGCTTGTGGAAAGTCCTCAAATTCCTGATGAGTTGGCTGCGTCCACCGTGAGCGCTTCCACCACTGAACGCCTTCAGATTATTGAGCAGCGTCTTCTGACACGCGCAAATCTGATCGACATTGCCAACGAGTTTCGCGTGTTTCAGGGCGCGGGCCGAATGACGCCTGACGAAGTGGTCGAGGAGATGCGCGACCTGACGTTGATCGAACGTCTCGGGACACGTGATGGTGCAACCTTTATGACGATAAGCTTCCAGGCGACGGACCCACAGTTGTCAGCTGATGTGGTGAACAGGTTTGTGACGCTTGTCCTGCAACAGGACTCTGCGCGCCGGCAAACGTTGGCCGAGCAGACACTGGATTTCTTTGAGCAAGATGAAGAGAGACTGGATCAGCAATTGGCCATCAAAAGCCAAGCGATTGTCGATTTTAAAGCAGCAAATCAAGATGCGTTGCCCGAGAGTTTGGACTTCCGAGTGAACCGATTGGCAAACTTGCAAGACCTTGCTGCGGCAGCCGTCCGTGATCGTGCGTCCCTGACCGAGCAACGTACGCGTATGATGATTATTGGTGCCAATGCTCAGCAGGCACAACTTTCGCCCGCACAGAGAGAATTGCGCGAAACCGAGGAAGAGTTGAGTCGTGCTCGGAGTGTTGATTGGGAGACAAACCCACGCGGGAGGGGGCTACAAGCGCGCGTTGCACAGCTTGCCGAAGCTGTCGCCACTGAAGACCCTGAGAGTCAGGAAACTGTTGAGGACCCGGCCCAGGCGCTGTTTGCCTTAGACTTGGCGGACATCGAGCGCCGCATTGAATTCTTAGACGAACGCACCGCTGCAGCCGAGAGTGAGATTGCTGAACTGGAAGATGCAATTTCTCGCACCCCAAGCATTGCAATCGAGCTGGAGTCTTTGGAGCGTGAGTATGAAAACACGCTAGACCAGTACAACAATGCGGTTGCAAATTTGGCGCGTGCACAAACTGGCGAGCGAATTGAATTGCTTTCCAAAGGAGAGCGCATTTCCGTCATCGAACCTGGAGTTCCGCCTACCGAGCCGTCCAGTCCCAATCGTTTATTGATTTCTGGCGGAGGCGTTGGTTTGGGCATTGTGCTTGCAGTAGGACTGTTTCTCCTCTTGGAGATGACAAACCGCGCAATTCGGCGGCCGGTCGATCTTTCACGAGGCTTGTCGATACAGCCTCTTGCGACCATTCCGTACCTAGAAACGTCGGGTGGTAAAGCAAGGCGTCGGGCGTTGCAGACGATCCTTATCCTGGTATTGGCACTTGGCATTCCTGCGGCACTTTGGGCAGTGCATACTTTCTACTTGCCGCTCGATCTCATAATCGACCGTCTTTTGAATTGGTTCGGGCTCTAAATTAGCGTGATGGGTTACTAACATGGAAAAGCTTCAAGCAGCATTGGCAAAAGCACGCGCGCAACGCGAAGGAGAGCCCGTACAACGTGGAACACGGCCCGAGTTGTCCGCGCGAGCGAAGTCGCGACAGAGCGCGACACAAGCTGCCTTGGACGATGCTTGGGAAGAAATTAGGATCTTTGAACCCGCTCAAAGGCGTTTGAAACAGTCACGCATCTTTGCATCGGACGTTTCGACTGAGGGCGCACACTTTGACATCCTGCGTACGAAGCTTCTGCTTGAGATGCGCCGGAACAATTGGACGCGAATAGCCATCACATCCGCCTCGGCAGGATCTGGAAAAACGACCACGGCTTGCAACCTTATAGCTGGTTTCGGTCGGCAAACCGAAGTAAGGGGCATGTTGTTTGATGTTGATCTTCGCCGCCCATCGGCTGCGAAGTTCTTTGGTGCCTCGCCGGATTCAAGCTTTGTGGATGTTTTGGAAGGAAAAATAGCCTTTAAGGATCAGGCTCTTCGTCTACACGAGAACACCGTTGTTTCGTTTACAAACCGCCCGCTCAGAGACCCATCGCAGGTTCTTTTGCGGCAACGAACAAACGATGTGCTTGATGAGATTCAGGCGACCTACAAGCCAGACATAATGCTGTTCGATTTACCGCCAGTCCTTGTCAGTGATGAAACGCGGGCATTCTTGAAGCTAATGGATGCTGCGATCATCGTGGCGGCCAGCGACCAGACTACGGTTTCTCAAGTTGATGAGGTCGAGCGCGAGGTCTCGGAATACTGTCAGGTCGCAGGTGTTGTTTTGAACAAGTGCAGTTTCCTCGATGAAGGTTACGGATACGCCTACTAGGGGCAGCTATTCGGGATCGCCGAGCGACTGTCGGCCAACTGAAACATATCGCTCAAATCTAGCGGCCTTTGCATCTTGGGCAGAATACACATTGCGTAGATCTGCCATGCGCGGCTTTGACATAGCTGAAGCAATACGGCCCAGATCAAGTGCACGAAACTCATTCCATTCCGTGAGCAAGACGACAAGATCGCATCCCTCCGCGGCGCTATAGAGGTCCTCGGACCATTCCACCGACGGCAGAAGATCAACCCCTTCATGCTTTCCGTGCGGGTCGACCACCGTGACGTTTGCTCCACCTCCGACCATCGCGGGAACGATCGTCAGCGACGGCGCATCGCGCATATCGTCCGTGTTTGGCTTGTATGTGACACCCAAAACAAGAACCTTCTTTCCATTGAATGAGCCGTCGCAAAGGTCCAATAGCTTATCGATCATGCGGCGTTTGACACGATCGTTTGCTTGAATAACCGCTTCTGTGATCGTCATCGGGCTAGAAGTTTCCTGCCCAGTTCGCGCGAATGCGCTGGTATCTTTCGGAAAGCAAGAACCACCATACCCCGGCCCCGCATGCAGGAACTTGTTACCGATGCGCCCGTCGAGCCCCATACCCTTGGCCACCTCTTTAACGTCGCCGCCCACTTTCTCGCAAAGCGCCGCAACTTCATTAATAAATGTAATCTTGGTCGCAAGAAACGCGTTCGCGGCGTACTTGATGATTTCCGCGCTTTCCAAGTCTGTTGTGATGATAGGAAAGTCCCGTAGGAAGAGTGGACGATATATTTCGGACATAACTTTTGCAGCTCTGTCAGATTCTACCCCTACCACAACTCGATCAGGCCGCATGAAGTCGTCAATTGCAGCACCTTCTCGCAGGAACTCCGGGTTTGAAGCCACATCAAAATCAAGGCTCGGATTTGACCTTGCGATGATGCGGCCAACTTCACGATTGGTACCAACTGGCACCGTGGATTTTGTAACAATCACCAAGTAGCTCGACGCAATGGAGGCAATCTCTTCGGCAGCAGCATAAACGTAGCTTAGGTCAGCATGACCGTCGCCCCGACGCGACGGTGTTCCCACGGCTATGAAAACCGCTTCTGTTCCATCGAGTGCGTCCTCTAGATCAGTTGTGAATGTCAAACGGCCAGCTGCGACGTTTTTCTCGAGAAGGGCATCAAGACCCGGCTCGTATATCGGGACTTCGCCGGCGTTTAGTTTCGCAATTTTCTTCTCATCTTTATCGACACACACCACCTCGTGCCCGAAGTCAGAAAAACAGACCCCGGAGACTAGGCCGACATATCCTGTCCCGATCATCGCAATACGCACGATTTATATCCCTCTTTAAAATCAATCTTACTAGTTGTGCCGTCGGGCCTTTGCCGAACCTACGCCAAGTGAGCCTTATGAAGAGGAAGAGCCTTGCGCAAGGCCGCTGAGATATGTGCCGTAAGCGTTTTTCCCGAGAGGTTCAGATATTGCCTTAAGGTCTTCGTCGCTAATCCAGCCATTCTCAAAGGCGATTTCCTCGGGAGAGCCAGTTTGAAGACCCTGCCTTTCCTGAAGTGTCCGAACAAAGTTTCCTGCGTCCAGCAGAGATGCGTGGGTGCCAGTGTCGAGCCACGCAAATCCCCGTCCCATGCGCTCAACTGAGAGGGCTCCATCTGATAGATAAAGTTCGAGAAGCGAAGTAATCTCGAGCTCGCCACGCTCAGACGGTTTCACTGTGGCGGCTTTGGCGGAGGCGGTGCCGTCGAGAAAGTACAAACCTGTGACCGCGTAATTCGATGGCGGTATTTTTGGTTTCTCCACGATCCCTTGAACTTTGCTCCCTTCGAAATCTAACACGCCATAGCGTTCTGGGTCAGCTACGCGATATCCAAAGACAGTGGCACCTTGCTTCTTTTGGTCAGCAATTTTGAGAATTTTTGGCAGGGCATGACCAAAGAAGATGTTGTCGCCGAGAACCATGGCGGATGGGGCTCCGTCCAGAAAATCTGCTGCAAGAAGGTATGCTTGAGCGAGACCGTCAGGAGAGGGCTGGATAATCCACTCAAGTCTGACGCCCCATCGAGAGCCGTCTCCCATCAACCTTTGAAATTGCTCTTGATCTTCTGCGGTTGTGATAACCGCTATGTCTTTGATGCCTGCTAGCATCAAGACACTAAGCGGGTAATAGATCATGGGCTTGTCATAGATCGGAAGAAGCTGCTTTGAGACGCCCAGTGTGATCGGGTAGAGCCGAGTGCCGGAACCACCGGCCAAAATGATGCCCTTGCGATTTGTCATTTGGCTGCAAGCTCCTCTAAGACCTCTGCGAGATGGGATTTCCACTGAGGACGGTTAATACCAAGATCGTCTTGTATCGCACGGCAATCCAGCCTGGAGTTTAAAGGCCGTTTCGCGGGTGTTGGATAGCTCGAGGTCGGAATATCATGCACTTGTATCTCCATCCTTGATTGATGAAAGATTTCTCGCGCGAAGTCAGCCCATGACACGTCTGGCGTTCCACTAAGGTGATATGTTTCGGATGGTGCTCCGCGACGAAGAGCAATCGCCGCCTCGATCGCCGCATCGGCAATTGCAGCCGCAGGTGTTGGACCGCCAATTTGGTCGGCGACCACGTTAAGAGTTGGTTTGTTTTTGCCAACTCGCAACATCGTCTTCACGAAGTTATTCCCGTGAACGCTGAACACCCATGATGTCCGGAGAATGATGTATTGTGCGCCGCTCTTCATTATGGCCTCTTCGCCAGCTAGTTTGCTGCGGCCATAGGTGTTTAGCGGTTTTTTCGGGGCGTCGGTTGTCCAAGGATTGTCGCCGTTCCCATTGAAAACATAGTCCGTCGAAATGTGTACGAGTGGTATGGAGCGCTTGGCTGATACTTCAGCCAACTTGGCAACCGATAAATGATTGACGGCGTCGGCGATCTCTTTGTGTTTCTCGGCATCATCGACAGCAGTAAATGCGGCGGCATTTAAGAACACGTCTGCGTCTAGTTTAGATGCAAATTCCGACACGTGCTCTGGAATTGAGAAGTCAGCGTCATCACGACCGTATGACTTTACGGCGATTTCGTAGGGTGCCCTTCGCCGGACTTCTTGAGCAACTTGTCCTGTTGATCCAAACAGAGCGATTTTCACTTGGCTTTTCCTAAACGCTCGCCAACGCCTTGCCTGTCCAAGAGTGGGCGCCACCACGCTTCATTCGCCAGATACCAAGCGACTGTGCGCTCTATGCCTTCCTGCAGGGTGACTGAGGGTTTCCAGCCGAGTTCTTCGCGGATGCGGGTCGGGTCGATCGCGTATCTTCGGTCATGCCCTGGTCTGTCTTCGACAAATTTGATCAGTGATGCGTAAGAAGCCGATGCTGGTCGCAACTTGTCCAGAGTCTCGCAAATGAGGTTTACAAGTTCCAAATTAGTTGCTTCTGCTTCGCCCCCAATATTGTAGCTGCGACCGTCCGTTCCTCGGGAAACTACCGTCAGAAGAGCATCCGCATGGTCTTCGACGTAGAGCCAATCGCGAATATTCTTTCCGTCGCCGTAGATGGGAATATCACGGCCGTGAAGCGCGTTCAAAATAACGACCGGGACAAGTTTTTCAGGGAAGTGGAACGGACCATAGTTGTTGGAGCAATTAGAGAGGACCACAGGTAGTCCATATGTCTCGTGCCAAGCCCGAACAAGATGATCGGAGGCAGCCTTCGATGCTGAATAGGGGCTGCGTGGATCGTAGGGAGTTGTTTCCCGGAATTGCCCGGTTTCGCCAAGAGATCCAAAAACTTCGTCAGTTGAGATGTGGTGGAACCTGAAATCTCTGCTGCCCGCCCAGTACGCACGCGCGGCCTCGAGCAGCGTGTACGTCCCGGTTATATTGGTTTCGACAAAAGCAGCAGGACCATCAATTGAACGGTCAACGTGGCTTTCCGCGGCCAGGTGCATGATCGCGTCGGGTTTATACTTGGCCAAGATCCGGTCCATTGCAGTCCGGTCACAGATATCCGCCTGTTCAAAAGAGTAGTCTGGAGCGTTGCTGACAGATGCGACATTAGCAATGTTCGCGGCATAGGTGAGCTTGTCGACATTAACGACCTCATGGCCATCGCGAACCGCTTGTCGCACAACGGCCGAACCTATGAATCCAGCCCCGCCAGTAACAAGCAGTTTCATTGCGGCACCATGTGGAACGGGCTTTCAAATTCCTCAAATCTGACAGCCGAAGCATCTTTTTCAGAAACCGAAGAGGGGTGATCAACACCCCAATCGATTCCGAGAGTGTCCCAGCGCACCGCGCTATCGGCGCTTGCGTTGTAGTAGTCGCTACATTTGTAGACAATTTCCGTGTCGTCTTCGAGCGTCAGGAAACCATGCAGAAAGCCCACAGGCACCAGAAGCTGTTTCCCGTTTTCGAAACTGAGTTCAATTGCTACGTAGTCTCCAAAGGTTGGCGACCCGCGTCTGATGTCTAGGGCGACATCGAGTAACCTGCCGCGACCGCATCTGACAAGTTTGGTTTGAGCGTGAGGAGGGGACTGGTAGTGCATTCCTCGGAGTGTACCCTTCGCCTTGGACAAGGAGTGATTATCTTGGACGAATTCAATAGTGATGCCGGCGTCCTCCATCGTTTGCTTGTTCCAGCTCTCCGAAAAGAACCCACGCGCATCACCATGACGTTTTGGTTCTAGTACCAAAACTCCGGACAATTTTGTTTCTTGAACGATCATCACGCTCTTCAATCGCAACGTAGTTGATGCCGAGTTAACAGGTGATGCGCCAAACGTCACGGCTCGCTGATCACCTTAGTCCCCGTGATGTTGAACCTGCACCACAATCACTACTTAGGAGGTCTATTTTCCAGAGGGGCAGCCTGCATTTATTAATGTATGCATAAAAGTATTTGACAAAATATGCGTTGTTCGTCTAATTGCGGCGGCTATGTGAGGTCAATAATGCAAGATCAAATTGGGAATAGCCGGACCACAGACGCGTATGTACGTCTTAAGGGTGATATTCGCGAAAACAGGATGCCGCCGGGATACTTGGAGCCTGAGCCGGAAATCGCTGCGCGATTGGGTATGTCGCGGACGCCTGTGCACGAGGCGCTCGTAAGACTGCAAGCTGAGGGACTCGTGGAGCTTGTTCCAAGGCGGGGTGCGCGGGTCTTGGCCATCCGCGTGGAGGACATGCGCGAGATATATGAAATTCTGGGAGCTCTCGAGCCTGAAGCGGCGGCGGGGCTAGCTGCCAGAAATCCCAGCGGTACGGAATTGCTGCCGTTGGAGAAGACCTTGAATGCGATGTCAAAAGCGCTGGAAAATGGTGACTTGGATGGATGGGCCAATGCAGATGATGACTTTCATCAGACTCTACTTGAACTTCACGGCAACAAACGTCTGTCGGCATTTGTGAATTCGCTATTGGATCAATCTCATCGTGCACGCATGGTTACTCTTCGACTGCGCGAACCCCCGATCATCTCGACTGCAGAACACAAAGTTATCTTTGAGTTTCTCAAGCGTGGCGATGCTGATGGTGCCCGGGAAGCCTTTCGAAGACATCGGCAGCGGACGGCTGCAGAACTCATCTCGATTCTAGAAAACTATCGGTTGCCGCAACTCTGAAGAGATTGCGGACAAAAAAGGAGCGGACATGTCTGCCAAAACAAGAATAGCCGTCATCAGAGGAGACGGTATCGGGGTCGATGTAACGGATGCGACGATAGCGATTTGTGACGCTGCCATCGCCAAGACTGGGGGTACAGGCCTACACTATGAGGACATAGAGGCGGGTGCTGGATACTACCAACGCACAGGCGTGGACATCGAACCTGGCGGGGAAGATCATTGTGGAGAAACCCACGCAATATTGCTCGGTGCGATTGGATTGCCGTCTGTACGCCGGCCCGACGGGACAGAAATCTCACCTCACCTGCGCCTGAGGGATAAGTTTGGGCTTTATGCCGGAGTACGCCCAGTAAAGGCGTACCCAAACGCGCCGCAGCGTCTCGCTGACCCGAGAGCGGCTAACATCGACTTCATTATTCTTAGAGAATCTACAGAGGGCCTGTTTTTCTCTGCGGCAGCGCACGGAGGTGGCGAAGTCATCGATGATACGGAGGCGCGCGATATTCTGTGCATAACACGCGCCACAACCGAGAAACTTCATCGGTTTGCTTTTCGCCTTGCGCAGAGGCGTAAATCTCGAGGTGGGCTTGGAAAGGTGACCTGTGTCGATAAATCGAATGTGTTTCAGTCGATGGCATTTTTCAGGAAGATTTTCGATGAGATTCGCCCAGAGTTTCAGGACGTTGCGCACGAGTATGCCTACGTGGACGCGCAAGCGCTCAATCTGATCCGGCAGCCTTGGGAGTATGACGTGCTCGTCATGGAAAACATGTTTGGTGACATCCTGTCAGACTTGGGCGGTGGCTTAGTCGGTGGAATGGGCATGGCTGCCTGCGCGGAAATTGGCGATGAGCATGGGTTGTTTCAGCCGGCGCACGGCACCGCGCCCGATATCATGGGGCAAGACAAAGCAAATCCCCTTGCAGCTGTGTTGAGCGGTGCCTTGATGCTTGATTACCTGGCCGAAAAACTGGACGCCGAGGCTTACGCGGAAGCAGCAGAGCTCATTAATACAGCCGTAGAAAATGGATTCTCTGGCAACCGCATTCGCCCAGTGGAGTTCGGCGGCGACATGGGCACAGTCGCAGTAACCAAAGAGATTTTAGCCCAGATGCAAGCCGTCTGAGCGGATTGCTCTGCAATAATGGAGTTCGGCGGATGTATGCTGTTTGCGTCAAGTTTCGCATCAAAGATGGATTTGGTGATGTCTTCCTTAAAAGGATGGCGCAGCAAGCCGACGATAGTTTGGCGCTAGAACAAGGATGTCACTATTTTGATGTCTGCTATAACGCCTCCCGTCCGCTCGAGGTGCTCTTGTATGAGCTCTATTCGGATGAAGCCGCCTTTGCGCTTCACAACGAAAGCGATCACTTCAAGTCGTTCGCTGCTGATGTATCAAGCTGGGTAGAGCAAAAAGACGTGCTGACATACGATGTTGTCAGGACACCGCATTTGCCTTAATCAGCTGTCGCGCCAGGCTCTCGCGAAATAGTCGGCGAAGGGCTTTGTCACATACGACAGGGGTGTCCGGTCCGCTGTTTTGGCAAAGACTTCAACGGGCATGCCGGGACGAAGTTCCTGGGCGTGCAATTCGTCAATTTCTATTTCGTTCGGTGAGATCTCGATCTCGAAGTAAAATTGACCCGACGTGTTGTGCTCAATCGCTTCTGCGGAAACGTGCGTGATGAGGCCAGTAACTTCCGGCGTCATCTTCGCGTCAAGCGATGTGAATCGAAGAGTTGCGTGTTGCCCAACAAATACTTGATCCGCGTCCGCTGAAGAAACGCTTGCGGTGACAACTAGCTTTCTGTCGTTGGGTACAATTTGCATGAGCTCTTGGGCCGGCTGTATGACAGAGTTTTGCCCAAACAAGGTTGTCGCGTGAATAACACCATCGACAGGCGCGACAATCCTGGTTCGACCTAGCCGCTCTTGCAAAATGACTGTTCGTTGTTCGAGCGACACCCGTCTTGGGCGAATATCTTGCAGTGCAGAAAGCGCCTCGTCCCGAACAGTTGATGCCAAGCGCGCATTCTCGCTTGCGAGGATTTCGATTTCGCTTTCAAGGTGGGCAACGTTTGCCGAAAGCCGACCAACGTCGCCGACGTGACGCGCGCGCTCTCTTGCGAGTTCTGTCACTCTAATACTTTGCGTAAGACCCTGATCAAGAAGTCTATTTTGCGCCTCCAGTTCACCTTCTACAATCTCCGCCTGCAACTTTGCGGCTGTTTTCTGAGCTTCAATGCCGTCGATCTGCGTTTTGAGCAAAGCGATGCGAACAAGATTTGACTTTTTTTCGAGTTCCCGGTTCTCTCGCCGCTCGGCGTAAAGCGATCTTTGGATGCCGATTTGGCGATCTAGATCGGGGTGAGTCAGGCGAGAGACCTTTTGTGCGGCGGAGATGAGCGGTTGTTCTTGCCCGGCTAGTTCGGCTTCATACCTTGCCTCACGGGCTGCCAATTCGAAGAGCTGGGCCTTTGTTTCACGAAGCTCGGCAACAAGTTGTGTGTCGTCCAACTCCACCAACGACTGACCCGTTCTCACAGTGTCGCCATTTCGGACAAAGATCCTATTTACGATGCCGCCTTCCAGATGCTGCACAACCTGTCGGCTATCTTCGATCATGATCTGACCCGGCGCGACGATAGCGCCCGACAATCGCGTGGATATGGACCAGAACCCCATGACCAAGAACAGGGTGCTGAGTGCAATGGACCCGACGACGGTGGGCATTCTAGCGGACAGGTGGGCGCGGGAAAATCTGTTATCTTTCATGATGCGACTTCGCTACCGCGAATTGCAGAGATTCCTTCTGTGTTCGCCATAAGAGTTTTTAGGACCTCGTCTCTTGGACCCAGAGCCCTGGTCGCACCACGGTCCATGACCATCAGTTTGTCGCACTCGGAGATCGCCATCGGGCGATGCGTCATCACCAGGACCGAACGTCCCCGAGCTTTGTATTGCCGAATAGTAGCGTTGAGGGCTTCGGTTCCATCTCTGTCGAGAGCGGAGTTTGGCTCATCCAAAACCAGCAACATTGGGTCATGATAAAGCGCGCGCGCAAGGGCGATCCTTTGCATCTGTCCGCCCGAGAGTTCTCCATTGTTGTCAAAAACGCGTGTCTCATAGCCGTCTGGCAAAGACAGAATTAGTTCGTGCGCGCCCGCTGTTATAGCTGCGGCGGTTGCCTTTTCTAGGTTTGGCTCAACTTCCATATGCGCGATGTTTTCAAGCAAACTTCCGGTAAGCAGTTCTGCATTCTGAGGTAGATAACCGATTGTTCGCCCCAGGGAATCTTCCGTGAGCTGCGAGATTAGTGTTCCACCAATGCGTGCTTCTCCAACGGTGGGAGTAACTTGATTTAAAAGCACCCGTGCCAGTGTGCTTTTCCCCGCCCCGCTACGTCCAATCACTCCCAAAGCTTCACCAGGTGCGATCTTGAATGACACATTGTAAAGTACTGGCGATGTGCCGGGTCCTCGCGAAACGGTTACGCCCCGCACTCGTAAAGCTGATGACTTAAGATCTGGAAGCGGCGCGAGGGTGCGGGTCGGCCGGGCGTTCAGATGCGCTCTTAAATTACTCCAGCTGACTATAGCCTGTTGCACTTGGGCCCAGCGACTGAGCACAACTTCGGTCGGACTCAACGCGCGCCCAAGCAAAATTGACGCGGCTATCATAGCCCCAGCCGTGAGTTCATTCTGCAGGACAAGCCATGCGCCAAGCGCGAGAAGCAGAGATTGCAGCAACAGCCTTAAAGACTTCGTAAGCGTGGAAAGAGCGGCGCTAAAATCCTCATCGATTGTCGCCTTTGCTTGTATTTCTTCGTTAACGTTGTGCCATCGCAGTGATGTCGCTCCAAGCATCGCTTGTCCGGTGACTGTGGATCGGGCCTGCCTAACGTTGTCGGCAAACCTAAGTGCATCCGCCACCTTGTCTTGATGTACTCTGGCTCTCGATTTCGTGACGGCGCGGTTAAGAAGAGTTGTCAGGACCAGAAGCATGGCGCCGGCTAGTGCTAGCCAGCCTAGAAGTGGGTGGAACACAAAAATTGCCAATAAGAATACAGGTGTAAAAGGAGTATCCAGAGCGGCAAGGCAGGTCGTGGAAGCCATGAAGTCCCTTAGAACTCTCAGGTCGCGTGTAGGCGAAAAGTTAGGCTCATTTTCAGCCGAAGCCTTAATCTCAGCTTGAAATGCTCGCTCTCCAAACTGGTATTGAAGCCTCGATCCTGCCCTTGAAATCAAGCGACCTCGAGCAAAGTCGATTAACCACATAAAGAAGTAAATTGCGACGACCAGAACCACTAATGCCACAAGCGAC
>CAYPVG010000282.1:0-7786 GCA_964414085.1 uncultured Boseongicola sp.
AGGAATTGTGCGCCACAAGAATTAGGGGCCTGTATGAGGCCTAATACGGCCGCTTAGGTGCATCCGTTATGTTTCTTCCACATTTGGGGGTCATGCCCTTCAGGTACGCTGTCGCAAGGGTTTTCCGCGTACCCACGAAGAACCTGATACCTCTGCACTTGATGGGAGGTCAGAATGGGCGTCGTGGCAAGATGGCGTGACAGGTGGATGTAACGCAACTCAGCTCGGACCGCTTCTGCGTTTTCGACCAGCTCCTCCAATTCATCTTCGTCTAACCTGTCGGCTGCAAATGCGTCGCTTAATGCGGCCTCCGCCTCGATCAAACGCTCACCTGCCGCGATTGCTTCTCGTCGCATCTCCTCAAAAATACTCATTATTTGCGCGACCTGCTCGTCGGACAAACCGATCTCGTCTTTCAACTCCAAAAGGTGCGCCGGGCCAGGTTTGCCATTCAACTCCGCGGGTAGCGCAAGCCCCCACCCGCCACCTCGGCGTAACTCATCGATGTCTGCCTCAGACAAGCCTTTTATCCCACGATCCTCCAGTCCTGCATAGGGCGTCGAAGCTGAGTTTGGGTTATGTGTTTGTGCTGCCGCTCCCTGCGATACCAAGCAGATGGCCGCCGCGATGACGCAAAGTTTCTTCATGGACATATCTGGACTCCAATTAATGAATTGCTTGAAACGACTAGTTGTGTGGCGGGTTTCTAGCAGCTTGAATCTCTTGGACGCGTTCCGGCCAAGTTGAGCGAATATAGGCCAGAATATCCCATATCTCGGCGTCACTGATGACACCTGAGAAGCCAGGCATGCCACTATTGAAGTTCCCCACGCCCCGCTGTGCAAGTGCTTGGGCTCCCCCAAGACGCGTGTAGTCAAAAAGCAGCTGATTGTCGTGGTGCCACGTGTGGCCGGTTCGATCGTGCGGCGGCGCAGGCATTGTGCCGTCATCGTTCGGAGTTTGCCAGTTTGGCTGGCCCTCGAGATTTGCACCATGGCAAGATGCACAGTGCTCTTGATACAGCGTTTCACCTTTGCCGATGTCACGGTTCTCAAGCTCGTGCGCCGCGTTGGCGACAGACGCAAAGGCCAGAATGCCAACAGCGATTGTTAGTGCAGAGGAAGAGGGCCAGGCCAAAGGAGTCACTCTCGGTACACTTTGTGACACGAGCTGCAGCTTTCGGCCAACTTTCTCATTGCGGGGCGCAAGTCGTCTTTGTTTGCAATCGTTGGGATTAGCTGGTTCGCAAGACTTTCCAGTTCTATCGCTTTGGCGGTGAAATCTTCATAATTGCTCCAGATTTCGGGGCGCGCTTCCGACTTTGGATCATCTTCGTTCGCTTCGAACAGTTCGGGCGTCTTTGCGGCTTGGGCAGCAACGGCTTCGAGCGCATGACGCACTTTCGTTGCATCGAATTGCTCAATACCTTTTGCCATATTGCCAATGATTTTCATGTCTTTGGCAATGGCAGTCATCCCGTTCATTCTCGCCATGACGACAGAGTTCTTCACCCCTTCATGAGCCAACGCAACGCCGGCAACGAGAAACGCAAGCGCTCCTGCCAATGGTATTAGTTTCACGGTAGATTTTCCTTCACTCAATAGATGCCGTTCGCGCGTTGTAGTTCCCGCACATATTCAATGACAAACTCTACATCTTCACGCGACAAATCGTCGATTGGAGGCATGTTGCCAAAGGGCCAATGATGACCCCGAACGCCCTGTGCCACGGCCCGCTGAAAAGACTCATCGCCGTGATGAGATGGTTCATAGATTTCGTGAACAAGAGGCGGTGCAACATCAATTTGTCCAACGGCATTTGACGCGTGGCAGTCCGCGCAATTGGCATCAAAGAGCGCTTTTCCGCGCTGCGCTTGATCGGAAAGCGAACTTGGCAATGCAATCGCCACGATCGCTGTCTCAGACGATAACCCTAGGTCAGCGCCTGCCTGCGGGATTTCCGCATTCGATGTCCAGATATATGCTGCCGCACCCAACACAAATCCGACTGCAACCAATACGTAACGCACGCTCGTACCTCCTAGTTTTTGGTCTTCCTACGGGTTCCACCAGCTGGAAGGTCAAGCCGGGGTGCGGTCTACACATTCACGAAAACGCGAGCATTAACCTTTGCGCCCGTTGCACCCCCGCCCCAGGAACCGCACGTTGCGTAAAGTTCAAAATTCGCGAGACGCTCCTACTCAGGCCGGAGCGGTAAGATATCCGGCACTTGCGAATATGGCGCCGTCGGAAACCAATCGTGAAACGTCCGCGCCAACCTTGGATCGCCACTCAGGAAGAACGAGCCGAACTCCGTTTCCCGTTCCATCGTCGTGCGTCCCATGATAATGCCGCCCATCGCCACCACAGTGGTTTCCACATATAAATCAACGTCTAGCTCAGGGTCATAGACACACATTTCCGGCGCCGCGCCGCGCTCTGCCAGGAACCAGAACGTGTCGTAATCCGTGGGCTCATCGCGGAAATGGAATCGGATAACAGACCGTTTCTCGGGCAAAGCGTCGACCTGAAGAACTGACTGGCATTTCCACATCATCGGCGATGCCTCCGTCCCCGCCAATGCAATTTCAGCCTCGATATTCTGCTGCGCCCAGACGCCAAGCGACGTGATGATCGGCTTCAATGTCTCTGCCATTGGCGTGAGGAAGTAATCGATCGCCCCGGTCGCCTGATCCTCAACCCGTTCGATCAACCCGTTCGCTTCCATCTCCGACAACCGCCGCGACAATACCCCCGGAGAAATGCTCCCCAACCGCCTGCGCAACGCGTTAAACCGCGACGCACCAGACCAAACCTCAGTCAGGATCGGAATGGTCCAGCGCGGCTCCAACAACTGGCTCGCGCGCGAGATTGGGCAAAGAAGTCCGTACGGTCTCACACTCATGACATCCTCCTGTCCTGATGAGCATACCCGGCTCATGCTTCAAGACTAGTACGTCCCAAGTACCACCTTTGATACGTCCCTCGAACTATGCGAAATGCTTGGCCCCATGTTTCCGTACCTCATTGCTTTCAAGAGGAGGAAACCATGCCCGACACCATGACAGGAAAAGCCAATGGCGTGCTCTGGGGCCACCGCGCAAAAGACTGGGCCGACTATCAGGAAGCCACTATCGCTCCTGTTTTTGACGCCGTTCTTAAACGTACGCGTGTAGGTGAAGGGACTCGATATTTGGACTTAGGATGTGGCGCAGGCCTCGCAGCAGCAAAAGCCAGCGCACTCGGAGCCATCGTCTCAGGTCTCGACGCTGCTGACGCCATGATCGACATCGCTCGCTCCCGCCTGCCCGCGGCAACCTTTCATGTAGGCGACTTGCAAAGCTTGCCTTTTGCGGACAACGCCTTCGACGTCGTCTCCAGTTTCAATGCCATTCAATATGCCGGTGATGTCGCTCAAGCCTTAGCCGAGGTGAAACGCACCCTCGCACCTGACGGGACCATAGCCATTGCCACATGGGGCGCCCCCGAAGGCATGGATGCCGCCCAGGTAGTAGCTGTTCTGAAACCACTCCTGCCACCTCCGCCCCCAAACGCACCGGGCCCATTCGCGCTCTCAGACGATGCAGTCCTGAGTGCTTTCGTCGAAACGGGCGGGTTCGAACCCATCGATGTATTCGATGTCGACAGCCCATGGCATTACCCAAGCGAGAACGCCGCGATCGCGGGCCTCGCAGCGTCTGGCGTGGCCGCCAAAGCCATAAGCCTGGCCGGAGAAGACGCCGTCAACAAGGCACACCGGTCGGCAATTACACCCTTCCACCAAGCCGACGGCAGCATCAGGTTCGGCGCGACCTTTAAGGTCGTTCTGGCTCGACAAAAGGAAATGTAGGGCATGCCTTCCCGCACAACGGAAAAACGCTGAATTCATACGTTTTGCGGTTTGGGGAACTTCTGAAAGAATTAATCGAAAGACTGCAAGCGCGTGCGAAACAAGGCGCGAAGCTCTGCCTGAGTCACTTTGCGCTCTTCTGTGGCTTGATTTCCGGCTTCGGCCGGCATTGGTTTCTCCTGATGAGACATAATACTCTCATCGAACCAAGCGTGAGAATGCTCCTCAACGGAACCACGCTGTCCAAGTTTTCGCGGAAATAAAGCCGACACAATACCCATCGGAGCCTCACACACAACAACACCAATTGAGGCACCTATAGAGCCTAATTGTGGCATCTTTTGGGCGACAACAGTTTATGCACGTTTTCTGAAAGCAAACCTCGGCGACCAGCGCTAGGATTTTGTTCAGTATCCTTAACGCTGCCACCACATCTGGTGCCTGGCAGAGTTCTAGAGGCTACACGCACCGACGTAATACCGACCCGATATCGACGTAATACTGATTTCGCCACTTACGCCAAGGCATTGAAATAAAACACATTAACCTTTCAGATGTTGCACAAATCAACTAGCAACCGCCCGTTGCGCCAAACCATTCAAATTAAACGGGAAAAAAGCATAGCCGTCCCATCTTTGCCGCAGGATAAACTCAAATCGGTCATATTTCCGCGCAAGATAAGAGGCTGACTTTTAGATAAGGTATTTTCGGCTCGGACGAGGGCTCATGGCCAACGCCACAACACCTGACATCGACAAGGAAACATCCCACGTGCTGCCTATTGGGTCAAAGCTCTCCGGTGGGCAATTTGTCGTGACTGGGCATCTTGGCGCTGGCGGTTTCGGTATGACGTACCGGGCGGAAGATCTTGTTCTTGGCCGCGAAATCGTCCTGAAGGAATGCTATCCGGAGGACTTCTGCGCGCGGAAAGGCACAACCGTCCTGCCCCGCACCAAAAGCTATGTGAAACCGTTTCGGGCCATCGTCGACATGTTCATGCGCGAAGCGCGCAGCCTTGCCCAATTACGTCATCCCAACATCGTCGGTGTGCATCGCGCCTTCGAGGAAAACGGTACAGCCTACATGGTCCTCGATCTGATCGACGGCCAGGACCTCTTGTCCCTGATGAAGACCGACGACACGCCTCTTTCACCCGGACGCGTAAGGGACATCCTCATCCAACTTCTCGATGCCATAGAAAAAGTTCATAAAATCGACCTTCTGCATCGGGACATCTCACCCGACAACATCATCATTGAAAGCAACGGCACGCCGGTTCTGATCGATTTCGGCGCCGCCCGTGCCGAAGCCAGCCGTCGGACTCGCGCGATCTCGTCGCTCCTCGTCGTGAAAGACGGCTACTCGCCGCAAGAGCTTTACGTCGCTGGCAGCGATCAGACTCCCAGCAGTGACCTTTATGCGTTGGCAGCGACGTTCTACCATCTGATCAGCGGTGCGCCGCCGCCTCACAGCCAGACGCGTCTCATTGAAATTGCGGGACAGAAACCAGACCCATGCGCACCTCTCGCCGGCAATATCCAAGGATATGATCCCGAGTTTCTGGCAGCGCTAGATACGGCTCTCAAGGTTCACCCTGCTGATCGCATTCAAACTGCCGCCAGATGGCGCACTCTGATACAGGACGCACCGACGTCCAATGATCAAGCGCCACTTCCGCGCGCCACATCCAAGGACCTTGATCTAAGGCTTGAGCGCTCGCTGACACGCTTGATTGAAGAGACCAACGATCAAGTGCGCAAATCTCAGTCGTTGCCCGTCCAAAAGACCGCACCCAAGCCTAAAATCGAGCCCCCCTCGAAACCGGCCTGGATCGCCGACTTCAACAAGGAAACCAGCAAACTTGATGTAGTGGTCAAGGTCGCCGAGGACTCTCCACCGCCAGCTCCCCTTCAAGAAGCAGTTCCCCTCCCCGACTCCAAACCGCAGACCGATTGGATTGACCTCGCCAACCAAAAGCAGGAACGCATTCGCGAGGAACTTGCGCGCGAACTTGAGGAGCTCGGCTTAGGTGACGAACTCCGCGTTACTTCTAAGCCACCTGACGCTGCAACCAGCTCTACTCCAAGGCCTACGTCGCCGCCGCCGCAAACAACGCCGACCGTATTGCCTGGGCGGCTGGCCGCCGGCCTCTTTGTCTGCGTCGCATTAATGTTCGTGATGCGGGCATACGATCGCCCGATAGGTACTATCGACCTTGTGAAAGCCGACAAGACAAGCAGCGCGTCCGCAGTTTCTTCTGCACACATTACAGAGGTGATCCCGATCTGGGCGAACCGAAGCGAGCCCTAGCTATTAACCCCCATCGGCAGAACGCACGGTTAAGAGTTTACCCACGAATTGACGGCAGACAGGCGCTTCAAGAAATCAAAAGTTCCGAACTGCCTTTCGCGTTCATCTGCAACTGACAAAATTTGGCGCAAAAAAAAACGCCCCGCGAAAGCGGAGCGCCTTATTTTTCGTTAACGAAACCTGACCTTAGAGGCCGGTCGTCACGTCGATCGTGTTGCCTTCTTCGAGCGTCACGTAGGCTTTCTTAACGTCCTTACGCTTGCCCAGCTGGCCACGGAACCGCTTGACCTTGCCTTTGGTGATGGTCGTGTTCACGGCCTTCACCTTTACACCAAAGAGACCTTCAACAGCTTCTTTGATCTGAGGCTTGTTCGCGTCGATCGAAACTTCGAAAACAATCGCACCATTTTCAGATGCCATGGTCGATTTCTCAGTGATGATCGGCTTGCGGATCACGTCGTAATGTTCAGTCTTGGCACTCATTTCAAACGAGCCTCCAATGCTTCGACACCTGCTTTCGTGATCACCAGAGTGTCACTCTTCAGGATGTCATAGACGTTTGCGCCCATCGTCGGCAGCACGTCGACCGTCGCGATGTTGCGAGCAGCAGACACAAAGTTCTCGTCCAGCTCAGCACCGTCGATGATCAGCGCGCGCTTCCAGCCCAAGTCCTTGACCTGCTTGGCCAGAGCACCCGTTTTCGCATCCTTCGCAGTTGCTGCATCAAGGATTACCAGGTTGCCCGTGGCCGCCTTCGACGACAGTGCGTGCTTTAGACCAAGCTTGCGGAATTTCTTCGTCAGCTCGTGGCCGTGGCTGCGCGGGGTCGGACCTTTGTAGATACCACCACCACGGAAGATCGGTGCATTCCGGTCACCGTGACGTGCGCCACCGGTGCCCTTCTGGCGGTAGATCTTCTTGGTCGAGTAGCTGGTTTCCGAGCGCGTCTTGACCTTGTGTGTACCGGCTTGCGCGTTGTTGCGCTGCCAGCGAACGACACGGTGAAGGATGTCGGCGCGGGGTTCGAGACCGAAGATCTCATCGCCCAGATCGACCGATCCGGCCTTCTTGCCGTCCAGTTTGATCACGTCGAGTTTCATTCCTCACCGTCCTTCTTTTCTTCAGCTTCCGGAGCTTCTTCAGCACCGTCTGCTTCCGCTGCAATCTCTGCTTCAGCTTCAGCCAGCGCGGCTTCCTGCGCTGCAGCTTCCTCGGCCAGACGTGCCTCTTCGGCAGCTTTGGCTTCGGCTTCTGCGGCAGCAGCAGCTTCAGCTGCCAGACGCTCGGCTTCTTCTGCAGCCGACTTCAGAGCAGCTGGCAAGATAACGTTGTCAGGAACCGGCTTCTTCACCGCATCCTTGATCGTAACCCAGCCACCTTTGGAGCCCGGGACAGCGCCTTTGACCATGATCAGACCACGGTCAGCGTCTGTGCGGACAACCTGAAGGTTCTGCGTCGTCACGCGGGCAGCACCCATGTGACCAGCCATTTTCTTGCCCTTGAAGACACGGCCAGGGTCCTGACACTGACCAGTGGAACCATGGGAACGGTGCGAGATCGACACGCCGTGCGAGGCGCGCAGACCACCAAAGTTCCAACGCTTCATCGCGCCAGCAAAGCCCTTACC
>CAYPVG010000283.1:0-3096 GCA_964414085.1 uncultured Boseongicola sp.
GAATGTCGATCTCTTCTTTTTCAACAATCCCCGCGAGCGCATTCCAGATGTGATACATCGCCATGCCACCGCGGTACTCCGGATGCAGGCAGGACCGACCGAGCTCCAAAAGCCGACGACCCGACTGGCGAAGTTTCGTCAAGTCGTACTCGTCTTCCGAGTAGTACTGACCGATCGCGTCGGCACCAGCACCGTCAAGCAGCCGGTATACGCCAACAACGTGGTCTAAGGCATCAGCATCCCGCCTGTCGTCCACCAGGATCAAATGTTGATAGTGTGGGTCAAAACGATCCCGCTCGAACCGTCCCTCGTGATCCACAAGCGGCCCGTCACCCCCCAACTCTTCTACGAAAACAGAATACCGCAGACGTTCAGCCGCGCGTAAATCGCGCTCAGTCTCGGCAAGTCGGGTCGTGAAATTGGCGTCTCCGCGGTCCATCCTGGGCCTTTATCAGAGAATTTTTTGCCTTCTACGGCGCAGCGGCGCGCAATGCAACGCCCAGAACTTGCGACGCCCGGTAATTCGCTATACACGTATAAGTTGAATCACGCGGATCTTTCCGCGTCGAAAACAGGGATTAGACCGACTTTGGTGCCATCAATCACCACCTTTCCTTCGTCGGGGAAGTTCACCGTAACCCGCCCACCAATATTGGACTGCACCTGTCCAATACCCCAGTCCGGCATGTCAGGATGGGTCACCAGCATCCCTGGCTCCAACAGCGCTGTCAGCTCTGACATCACGACGTTCCTTTCTCAAACCTTTCGAGGCTTGCTATGACAACCACCGATCTCGGAGCGCTCATCAGCTCCCGCATTTGTCATGACCTTATCAGCCCACTTGGTGCGATAGGCAACGGTGTCGAGCTTTTGAACATGTCTGGTCACACGGATAGCCCAGAAATTGCGTTGATCGCAGAGTCCGTTGAGAACGCGAACGCGCGCATCCGGTTTTTTCGCATCGCATTCGGAGCAGCACGCCCTGGAGCCGAAATCAACCAATCGGAAGTCCAAAGTATTCTCCGCGACAGTTACCGAAATAACCGCATCGCGGTTCAATGGAAGGTCGAAGGACCGCTTTTGAGACAAGAGGTCAAAACTGCATTCCTTGCCCTTCAATGCCTTGAAAATGGGCTCCCTTGGGGTGGAGAGATTTCCATCTCAAGGGATCACAACACTTGGTCTCTCGTGGCAACTGGCAAGAAAATACGTTTTGAAACAGACCTTTGGAAAGTAGTCGCAGGCGAAAACTCTTTGGAAGATATCGTCGCGTCAGACGTCCACTTCGCCTTACTTGGCCCAGCCGCCGAAGCCGCCGGGTCCAAAATTAGACAAGACGTGAAAGAAACTGGAATCTCGCTCAGCTTCTGATCGTTCCGTCGCCTGTCACAAGGTACTTAAAGCTGGTCAGCTGTGCAGCACCTACTGGCCCACGCGCATGCATCTTGCCGGTCGCAATTCCAATCTCGGCACCCATGCCAAATTCGCCACCGTCAGCAAACTGAGTGGACGCGTTTCTCATCAAGATCGCGCTGTCCAAACGTTGGAAAAACCGATCCGCCGCAGCGTCACTCTCGGTCACAATACAATCTGTGTGATTTGATCCATAAGCACGAATATGGGCAATCGCGGCATCAACGTCGTCGACGACTTTGGCCGCGATGACCATATCGAGGAACTCGCGCCCCCAATCCTCGTCAGTCGCCGCCACAACCCCGTCGATCTGGGCAATCGTCTCATCGCCATGCACTTCGACACCAGCGTCAAGCAGTGCCCGAACCACGCCTTGGCCAATAGTATCAACAACATCGCGATGGATAAGCAGGCACTCCGCAGCGCCACAAATACCGGTACGACGCGTCTTGGCGTTCATTACCACCTTAAGCGCCTTTTCTGGGTCCGCATCAGCGTCAAGATAGATGTGAACAATGCCCTCAAGATGCGCAAAGACGGGCACGCGGGCTTCTCTCTGAACAAGCCCGACAAGGCCTTTACCTCCGCGCGGGACAATCACATCAATGGTGTCCGTCATGGTGAGCATCTCAGATACCGCCGCGCGATCCCGGGTCGGGACGCGCTGAATAGCATCTTGCGGCAATCCAGCAGCCACAAGCCCGTCCACAAGGCACGAATGAATGACACCTGCCGAATGGAAGCTTTCGGAACCACCCCGCAGGATAACGGCATTTCCGGACTTTAGACAAAGCGCACCCGCATCAGCAGTCACATTGGGGCGGCTTTCGTAGATCACGCCAATGACGCCCAAAGGTGTGCGGACACGGCGGATGTTCAGTCCGGTAGGTCGATCCCAATCGTCGAGTATTTGCCCGACGGGATCGTCCTGCTCGGCCACAGCGCGCAGACCATCGCACATCCCTTGAATGCGCTCTTCATCTAGCATCAGGCGGTCGAGCATCGCGTTGCTCAGGCCCTTCTCGCGGCCAAACTCCATGTCCTTTGCGTTGGCGGCAATACTTTCTGCACGGCGCGACCAAACGGCATCTGCTGCGGCCATAAGAGCCGCAGTCTTGCTTTCGCCCGACGCAAAAGCCAGTTCCGCCGCGGCTTTCTTAGCTTTTTCGCCAATTTCAGCCATCATGGCGCTTATATCCAAAACGTCTTTCATGCGTGTCGCCTCTGAGGAACCTTTAAAGGTTAAGTCAAAATTCACTAAATCGCCATATCATCGCGATGTATGAGTGCCGCCCTGCCCGGATAACCCAAGATCGCTTCGATTTTGTCTGACCGCTCGCCGCGAATGGCGCGTGCCTCCGTGGACGTGTAGCGCGTCAAGCCGTGTCCCAAACGGGATCCATCAGGCCCTAAAATAGCAACTGGATCACCGCGACCAAAAACGCCGGTCACATCGGTCACACCAGCTGGCAATAGGGATTTGCCCCGCTGCAAGGCTCCTACAGCGCCGGCATCCACCCGAATGTCCCCTTTGGGCTTCATAGATGCGATCCAGCGTTTGCGGGCGACTTGCGGATCGGTCTCCGCCACAAACCACGTTGCCGGACCACCTTTTGATATACATTTCAGAGGGTTATCTGGTGCCCCTAATGTAATTGCCATGGCGGCACCACCCGCGGTAGC
>CAYPVG010000284.1:0-2769 GCA_964414085.1 uncultured Boseongicola sp.
AGGAGGGTATCAACACCCGGGAAACGGGCGAAAGGCAAAACGGCCTCTTTGACCGAGAACCATGGCGTACGGAAGTCGGCAAGCCGCAAGGGATCGCCGATTGGAATTGTCACATCGTCGCTCACTGGCTGGTGCGGCTCAGCGATTGGGAAATCTGCGAGCTTTTCACCTGCCATAAGACGCGCGGCGATGGAGGCGATGGCGCTGTCGACAGCTTTTGCGACAAAGGGCACGGTGCGAGACGCGCGGGGGTTCACTTCGATGAGGTAAACCTCACCGTCTTTGATCGCGAATTGCACGTTCATCAGGCCAACGACTTTGAGTTCTTTGGCCAGAGCAATGGACTGGCGGATGAGCTCGTCCACAATGTCTTGCGGCAGTGTATGTGGCGGGAGCGAGCAGGCGCTGTCGCCGGAGTGGACGCCGGCTTCTTCGATGTGCTGCATGATGCCCGCGACGTGCACGTTTTCGCCGTCGGCAAGGGCGTCGACGTCAACTTCAACTGCACCGTCGAGGTAGCTGTCGAGCAAGACGGGGCTATCGCCGGAAACCACCACTGCGTCACGGATGTAGCGTTCAAGTTGCGCAGTATCGCGCACGATCTCCATCGCGCGGCCACCGAGGACGTAGGATGGGCGGATAACGAGCGGGTAGCCGATGGCCTTGGCTGCGTCCATAGCTTCGGCATCGGTTGAGGCGATGGCGTTGTTGGGTTGTTTCAAGCCAAGGCGATTTACGAGGTCCTGGAACCGCTCCCGGTCTTCGGCGAGGTCGATGGCGTCAGGCGTTGTGCCAAGGATCGGGATGCCAGCGTCGTTCAGGGCATTTGCGAGCTTTAGCGGCGTCTGGCCGCCAAACTGTACGATAACGCCGTGGAGCGTGCCCTTTTCCTGCTCAACACGCAGGATTTCCATTACGTGTTCAAACGTGAGCGGCTCGAAATAAAGGCGGTCGGATGTGTCGTAGTCGGTCGAAACGGTCTCGGGGTTACAGTTGACCATTATGGTCTCGTAGCCCTGATCGGAGAGCGCGAAACAGGCGTGACAGCAGCAATAGTCAAATTCGATGCCTTGGCCGATACGGTTTGGGCCGCCTCCTAATATGACAACTTTCTTCGCGTCAGAAGGTCTTGCTTCGCATTCGGCGTCGCCCATGACTGGGGTCTCGTAGGTCGAGTACATGTATGGCGTCTGTGCCTCGAATTCGGCGGCGCAGGTGTCGATGCGTTTGAAGACGGCTGTGACACCGAGGTTGTGGCGGGCGCTACGAACATTGTCTTCAGTACGGCCACTTAGTTTAGCGAGGCGCGCATCGGTGAAACCGAGCATCTTCAGGTCGCGCAGGCCTTTTTCGGTAACGGGCAGTCCGTTTTTGCGGACGCCCGCTTCGGCGTCGATGATCTCGCGAATACGGGCTAGGAACCAGGGGTCGAACGAGGTGACAGCCTGAATGTCGTCGTCAGTGAGACCTTCGCGCATGGCTTGGGCGATGACGCGTAGGCGATCGGGCGTTTGCTTGGAAAGTGCCGCGGTGATTGCGGCGAGGTCGGGTGCGCCGGGTATTTCGATCTCGTCAAACCCTGTGAGACCGGTTTCCATTGAGGCGAGGGCTTTTTGCATCGACTCGTGGAAGGTACGGCCAATGGCCATGGCCTCGCCAACAGACTTCATCGCGGTGGTGAGCGACGGCTCGGAGCCGGGGAATTTCTCGAACGCAAAGCGCGGAATTTTGGTGACGACGTAGTCGATGGTCGGCTCAAAGCTTGCCGGGGTGACTTTGGTGATGTCGTTGTCGAGCTCGTCGAGCGTGTAGCCGATGGCGAGCTTCGCGGCGATCTTGGCGATCGGGAAGCCTGTGGCCTTGGACGCCAAAGCGGAGGAGCGCGACACGCGCGGGTTCATTTCGATGACGACCATGCGGCCATCGGCGGGGTTCACTGCCCATTGAACATTGGAGCCGCCGGTCTCGACGCCAATCTCGCGCAGAACCGCGATCGAGGCGGAGCGCATCATCTGGTATTCTTTGTCCGTGAGTGTCAGCGCCGGAGCGACGGTGATGGAGTCGCCTGTGTGAACGCCCATGGGGTCAACGTTTTCGATGGAGCAGACGATGATGGCGTTATCGGCTTTGTCACGCACGACCTCCATCTCGTATTCTTTCCAGCCGAGAAGCGACTCGTCGATCAGGATTTGAGCGACGGGTGAAGCTTCCAGGCCTCGACGGCAAATCTCGAAGTAATCGTCGCGGTTGTAAGCGATTCCACCGCCGGTGCCGCCAAGCGTGAAGGCGGGGCGGATGATGGCGGGCAGGCCAACCTCATCCAACGCCGCCATGGCGTCTTCGAGGCCTTTTGGGATGTCGTAACGGGCTGTGTCGTCTTTCGGTGCGGCGACAATGGTAGCGCGGGGGTTTTCGAGACCAATCCGGTCCATGGCTTCGCGAAAAAGCTTGCGGTCTTCGGCCATTTCGATGGCGTCACGAGTCGCGCCGATCATTTCGACGCCGAATTCTTCGAGCACGCCCATTTCGTCAAGAGCGAGCGAGGTGTGTAAGCCCGTTTGGCCGCCCATGGTTGGCAGGAGCGCGTCGGGGCGCTCTTTCTCGATGATCTTGGCAACAACTTCAGGGGTGATGGGTTCAATGTAGGTTGCGTCGGCCAGTTCCGGGTCGGTCATGATCGTCGCGGGGTTCGAGTTGACGAGGATGACGCGGTAACCTTCTTCCCGCAGTGCCTTACAGGCCTGAGCACCCGAGTAGTCGAATTCGCAG
>CAYPVG010000285.1:0-3569 GCA_964414085.1 uncultured Boseongicola sp.
GTCCAAACACCAATGTGCAGACAAGCGCCGCGACCGGGTTCCCGGGGAGAGCAAACAACGGCACGCCCTGCCAAAGCCCAAGTGCAAGCGGGCGTCCGGGCTTTAGCGCAATCCGCCACTCATTGCGCTGCCCAATCTCGCCCAAGGCGGCAGCTATGTGATCTTCGTCCCCCGCAGACGCGCCGCCCGACGTCAGTATGGCATCCACGCGCTGCGACGCTTTGTTCAAACTCTCAACAACCGCCTCGCGGTCATCTCCGACATGCCCAAGATCGACCGCGTCCATCCCCCAATCTTGGATCAATGCCAAAAGCATCGGCCGGTTGGCGTCGTAAGTCCGCGCTTCGTCGGGTGTTTCGCCAGACGGCACGATCTCGTCCCCTGTAGACAGCACGCCGACGCGCAACGGTCGATAAACGGACACGTCCCGCACACCCGTTGCAGCCAATAATGCCAACTCTGGAGGGCCTAACTTCGTGCCTGCGGGCAGCGCGATCTCTCCAGCGGCAACGTCTTCTCCGGCTTTGCGTGAGTTCGCACCTTTCTTCAACGGCCCTGCAAAGGCGACCGCCGAGCCGTCGGTCGTCGTGTCTTCTTCCAATACAACTGTGTCCACGCCATCGGGCAGTAAAGCACCGGTCAAAATGCGGATCGCCGCCCCCTTTGGCACTGTGCCGACGTAGGCAGCCCCAGCGGCTGCGCGACCATCGACCAAGGGCAGAAACTGATCCCCATCCCCTGTTGCATCGTGGGCAAACCCATATCCATCAACCGCCGAGTTTGCGGCCGGAGGGTTAGACCGCACAGCCACCACATCGGTCGCCAGTATCCGGCCCCGCGCCTCGTTCAGCGACAAGCTTTCGGGCAATACAACTCGAGTAATACCGTCCTGAAGTCGCGAAAGAGCCTCATCCACAGGCGTCCAATCCACCCCCGGTGGAAGGGCAAAGCAATCGTTTTTCAGTCGAGGCGGTTTCAGGTCAGCCATGGCATGTCGTACAAGCTCATCTTCGTATCCGCTCCCCAGTATCCACCCTTCCTCGGGCGCGTCCACCTTTAACATTTCGGCCAAAGTCGACGGTGGGACGCGCGATAATGCCCGCGCCAAAAGCGTGACCTGCGCACGGTCGCGTATTTCGTCTCGGCTTGCTTTCACCGCACGGTCAATCAGCGTCGGCCAAATCTCAACGACATGTACCTCGGCCTCCTGCTCAAAAGGCCAAACCGAGACCTTGCTCCCAAATCGGCGACGGAGCGCGGACAGAGCCGCCATGCCGGTCATCACTTGCCCACCTACCGCGCCAGCCCCGCCCATCTGCCAAGGAGTAAATGCACCGGGATGCACCATATCCACGGCACGTCGCTCTGTCATGCCGTGCCCTTGCCGGGCGAGCCCCTTCCGCGGCAAATGCGCGATGTCGCGCTTCAATGCATTGAACCAGAACGGGCCGACACCCGGAAATCGGCTGTTTAGCTCACCTGCCAGGTCGAAGCGGTTGTTGCGCTTGGGAGAGTCTTCCAAACGTTCGGCGAAGAAATCCCAGAGTTTCGGCGTGTTCGATTCCCCGAGGATACGTTCAGCAAAGCCAGCGGGGTACCCGAACGGAAAATCAAACCCGATCAGCAAACGACGTGATGCGCGAAGCTCAGTCTCTACAAACTCCGAGATCCACTCCATCGCGACATCGCGGTTACGCAGGTAACAGGCCGAATGCGCCTGACCCGCAACAACGGCGGCCGCCCAAATAGCATCCTTTTTCGGTGTGGGGCCGGTGTCGTTACCAGAGTTCCAATCAACAACGCAAAAGCTGTCAAATGCGCTCAAAGCGACAGCTCAGATTGAATAAAATCAGCAATGCCGCCTGTGTCGTTCAAATGAAACGCAGTACACCCCTCAGACGTCGCACCATTATCAGATGCAATCGCTCGAATGCACGGATCATTAGACGCAAGCAAACCGGCACCGGTCTCGGCGCGGTGGGCTTCGATTTTCATGTGGGTACCGCCCTTGAAGCCCTCGACCAGAACCAAATCGACCGGCGACAGCTTGGACATAAGCTCGTCAAGCGTCGGCTCATCGGCATCCCTGAGTTCGGCCATCAATGCCCAGCGCGCCCTCGATCCGATCATCACCTCATTCGCCCCTGCCGTGCGGTGGCGATATGAATCCTTCCCGGGCTGATCAACGTCAAAGGCGTGATGCGCGTGCTTGATAGTCGAAACAGAAAATCCACGAGCCACAAATTCCGCGACAAGGCGTTCCATCAACCCGGTTTTGCCAGAGTTTTTCCAGCCCGCCACACCAAATACCTTCACGACAACGCCTCTTCAGCCATCTTCAAATCCTCTGGTGTGTTCACGTTGAAGAACGGATCGAGCGCGCCGACTGGAAAATCAGCGATCGCCGTGCCGTGCTTGTCGGTCCACTGCACAACCTTCCGCACACCGTCCGCCAGCGAAGCCCGCAGGTCCTCGCGCAGGCCCACTGGCCAAAGTCCAAACGTCGGGTGTCGGCCGTTTACTGTGCGTGCCAGTGCAATAGGCGCGCCTTGATCTTCTGCGGTCATCTGCAGCATCGGCACCAGATCGGCGGGGAAAAACGGCGTGTCAGCCGCCGCAGTCACAATGTGCTCAGCTCCGTGCTCTGCAGCCCAATCTAGACCCGCTAAAACTCCTGCAAGCGGGCCCACGAACCCCTCAACACTGTCGGCTACCACCGGTAGGCCGAACTTCTGAAACCGGGCGGGGTCTCCGTTGGCGTTCAAAGCCAGCCGATCAACTTGAGGCTCCAAACGCGCAACGACGTGATCCAGCAAAGTCGAACCACCAAGTGGCAAGAGCCCCTTGTCTCCGCCCCCCATTCGTGTGGCAAGACCACCCGCAAGGATCACACCAAAGGGCTGCTTCATTGGCCGTTCCACTCCCGCAGCTTCGCGCGGAAAGCGTTTGGCGACAAACCGGGAGGCAAGGCCTCATTCGTCGAACGCATCGGCTCAGTCACCCGTGGCCCCTTTTCGTCTGTGCCGCTTGTCCTCCGTAGCCACTCCGCTCGGATCAGCATCCCGGATCAACCGCTCCTCGCCAGACAGGCATTGAAACCGCCGCCCGCGCATTCGTCCGATCAGCGTCATCCCAACTTCTCGTGCAATATCGACGCCCCAAGCCGTAAATCCTGACCGCGACGCAAGCACCGGGATACCCATATGCGCACACTTAATCACCATTTCCGAGGTCAAACGCCCCGTGGTGTACATGATCTTGTCCGCGCCGCCGACGCCTTCGGACAGCATCCATCCGGCGACCTTGTCGACAGCATTGTGCCGCCCGACGTCTTCCATATAAACCAGCGGGCGATCCTGCTGGCAGAGCACCGTGCCATGGATGGCACCTGCTTCGAGATATAGCGACGGCGTACGATTGATCCGATCCGCCAGAGTATAGAGCCAGGATGTACGCACTTCTGCCTTGGGAAGGGTTAGCCCATCCAGCCCCTCCATCATATCGCCGAACACTGTGCCTACGGCGCACCCGCTCGTCCGGGTTTTCTTCTTAAGCTTCTCTTCGTAAGT
>CAYPVG010000286.1:0-13127 GCA_964414085.1 uncultured Boseongicola sp.
GAGAAGTTCTTCCTTATGTTCCGGCGGAAAGCGCCGGAAGGGGCGGAGTAACTGACATGGATCTACTGACTCTTCTCCAAATCTCAGACACCGCTGTTCGCTTCGCGATCCCACTGCTTTTTGCTTGCCTTGCAGGTTTGTTCTCGGAACGCGCTGGCATTTTCGACATTGGCCTTGAAGGCAAGATGCTTGCGGCTGCGTTCTTTTCAGCAGCTTTCGCTGCCATCACCGGGAACGTTTGGATGGGTTTGGCCGCGGGCGTCGGGGCGTCGTTGTCGCTCTCGATCATTCACGGGCTTGCTTCGATTACCTTCCGCGGCAACCAGCTGATCTCGGGCGTGGCGATCAACTTCCTTGCGGCGGGCCTTACCGTTCTGATCGCTCAGGACTGGTTCCAACAGGGTGGCCGAACACCATCTCTGTCAGATTTCGGCCCCAACGCGCGCTTCAATTCGATCGAATTACCCTACGCGGACCAGATGCAAGACGCAGGCGCGCTTGGCCTCGTCTACTCCGAATTGATCTCGGGCCACTCGATCCTGGTGTACATCGGCTTCCTGACTGTGCCACTTACCTGGTACATCCTGTTCCGCACCCGGTTTGGTCTGCGTCTGCGCGCCGTTGGTGAGAACCCGGCAGCGGTCGATACAGCCGGCGTCTCGGTTGTCGGGCTGCGCTACGCGGCGGTTGCGATCTGCGGCATTCTCTGTGGATTGGCGGGCGCTTACCTTGCGACCGGCCTGCAGGCGGGCTTTGTAAAAGACATGTCTTCGGGTCGAGGCTTTATCGCGCTTGCGGCGTTGATCTTTGCAAAGTGGCGTCCTTGGTACGCGCTTTGGGCCTGCTTGCTGTTCGGCTTCCTACAAGCCCTCTCTCTCCGCCCAGATGCGGTTGAGGCTTTGGTTCAGGTCGATATCCCAGGCCAGCTTCTGGATGCGCTGCCTTACATTCTGACCGTTGTCATCCTCGCAGGGTTCGTGGGCAAGGCCATCCCACCGCGCGCTGGCGGTGAGCCTTACGTCAAGGAACGGTAATCCTTTAAGCGGCTCCCCCGCTCCGAATTGTCGCAGCTGGACCTATCGCAACGCCCGAATTGGGCGTTGATTGTGCAGGTGCAGCAGGCGTAAAGGGAGCCATGCAAATTTACCTGCCCATAGCCGAGGTGTCTGTGAACGCCTTTCTCCTCCTTGGATTAGGGGGAATGGTTGGCATCCTGTCTGGTATGTTCGGCGTGGGCGGTGGATTCCTGATGACTCCACTCCTGTTCTTCATAGGCATTCCACCGGCTGTGGCTGTTGCAACCGAAGCAAATCAGATCGTTGCATCATCTTTCTCGGGCGTTTTGGCACACTTCAGACGCAAGTCGGTCGACTTCCGAATGGGAACGGTTCTGCTGATCGGGGGCCTCATCGGTGCTGCCCTAGGTGTGCAGTTGTTCAATACTTTGAAGGCAATGGGCCAAGTCGATCTGCTGGTGCGCCTTTGCTATGTGATCTTTCTGGGGATCATCGGTGGACTTATGTTCATCGAAAGCCTCAATGCCATTCGCAAAACGCGCAGCGGTAAGCCGCCGGCCCGCAAGCGGCACACTTGGGTGCATAACCTGCCCTTCAAGATGAAGTTCCGCACGTCCGGGCTTTATATTTCGGTGATCCCGCCTGTGATTGTCGGCGTGTTCGTCGGCATTCTGGCAGCCATCATGGGCGTCGGCGGCGGTTTCATCATGGTCCCGGCTATGATTTACCTGCTGGGGATGCCCACGAAGGTGGTGGTTGGGACGTCACTGTTCCAGATCATCTTCGTCACAGGCTTCACAACCCTTTTGCATGCCACAACGAACTACACGGTAGATGTCGTTCTGGCTGTGCTGTTGCTAGTTGGCGGGGTCATCGGCGCACAGGTTGGCACGAAAATCGGCGCAAAGCTTCCCGCGGAGCAGCTCCGGATCCTGCTGGCTGGATTGGTGCTGCTGGTCTGCGCAAAGCTGGCGTTCGACCTCTTGGTGATGCCATCCGAGTTGTACTCCCTTGGCGCGGCGGGAGGTCACTGATGCTTCGTCTCGTCATAGCGCTCTGCCTGCTCGCTCTTCCGGTTCAAGCGGAAGAGGTGGTCGCTGGCCTCAGCCGCGACACCGTTCAGATCACGACGAACTTCGACGGTTCAGAGATCCTCATTTTTGGCGCGGTGAAACGCACGACGCCTTTGCAGGAAGATATGCCGGTCGAAGTGATCGTGACGGTCGAAGGACCAAGCGCTCCCATCACGATCCGGCGCAAGGACAAACGCTTTGGGATTTGGGTCAACAACGCGTCAGTCGAGGTTGATATGGCGCCGGCATTCTATGCGGTTGCTACGTCTGGCCCGTTTGAAGATGTCTTAACTGATGTCGAAGATCTGCGTCATCACGTGTCGATTGATCGCGCGATCCGTGCTGTTGGGCTGGAACGCGAAGACAGTGAAGCTTTCATCGATGCGCTTATTCGCATCAAGGAGTCACAGGACGCCTACGTCACATCGTTCGGTTCGGTCAAAATTGAAGAACAGACACTGTTCACGAGTGCCATTCAGTTACCTGCCAACTTGACCGAAGGCGACTACAAAGCCCGCTTTTTCCTGACACGAGAAGGCGAAGTTCTGGACGTCCACGAGACAACAATCGATGTGCGTAAAGTCGGGCTTGAGCAGTTCCTGTTCAACCTCTCACGCCAACAGCCGCTGATCTACGGTATCATGTCTTTGGCAATCGCGATTTTCGCCGGATGGTCGGCGTCCGCCTTCTTCCGCTGGATCCGCTTCTAAGTCCGCGTCAACCGCGCCCGATGTAGGGCATCTGCGTTGCCATGATCGTCATGAACTGAACATTGGTTTCCAAGGGCAAGTTCGCCATATGCAGGACCGCGCGAGCGGCGTCGTTGACGTCCATGACAGGGTTCGGAGGATCACCACGTTCAACAAGGATTTGGTTCATCTTGGTCACCATGTCCGTGCCTGCATTGCCAATGTCGATCTGACCGCAAGCGATGTTCATGTCGCGACCATCGAGGCTAATCTGACGCGTCATACCCGTGATCGCGTGCTTGGTCGCGGTGTAGCACACCATCAACGGTCGCGGAACGTGGGCCGAAATTGATCCGTTGTTGATGATGCGACCACCTTGCGGATCTTGGGTGCGCATGTGTCGAAATGCAGCGCGTGCCGCAAGGAACATACCCGTCAAATTCACCGTGACCACTTGCTGGAAATCTGCGAGCGAGACTTCGTCGATGGTTGCTTGCGGTCCGGAGATGCCTGCGTTGTTGAACAGCGCATCAAGACGCCCCGTATGTTCGACAAAGCTGTCGAATGCTGCTTCGACCTCAACTTCCTTTGTAATGTCAGCTGGAAGAGGAACGGCACCATCGTAAGAGTTGGCCATATCTTCCAGAATGTCGCCGCGCCGCGCCAGAAGACCAACTGTCCAACCCGCGTTCAGAAATTCGATGGCCGTCGCCTTACCGATCCCGGAGGACGCGCCGGTGATGAGAATAGACTTGGTCATGAGGGGTCCTCCGCAGTGAGTTCAAATGGTGCTGCCGGCTGATTAAGGTCGGTTGTGGTCAGCGGTTGATTGGGGCGGGCGAGCCGATAACGCGTCACCCAATGGAGCCGGTGCTCCGCCCGTGTGATCGCAACATAGGCCAGCCGTTTCCACAAGGGAATGCCCGCTTCTACACGGCCTGCGCGGCTTGCAGCGTAGATATCGGGAGCGAAAACCTGCACGTCCGGCCATTGAGAGCCTTGCGCCTTGTGGATGGTCACCGCCGCGCCATGCAGAAAGGCGGCACCCATATTGGCGGCGAACGGGATCGAAGGTTCCTCTTCGTCCGGCAGTTCGATTTTGACGATGGATGCAGCAGATACCTGAGGCTCGGGCGCACCAATGACATGTAGGCGCGAGAACCCGGCTCGTTTTCCGGGCCCAAGGTAGATCACCTGCGCACCTTTGATCAGCCCGCGCGCTTCAAGATCAAGACGCTTCTTGCGGTGCTTCAAGGGCAGCTCGATACCGTCGCAAACCAGCGGCTCTCCCGGTAGCAACCCCTCGGCCGGAGCCTCGAAAGCCGCTCGAAATGCGTTGATCAGGCGAATACGCGTGGCGTTTCGCCAGACCAGAACTGGAGATCTTGCCATCATGTCGGCGTTGACGCGTTCTTCCACGACCACTCGGTCGTCTGAACGGGCCGCGTCTTCGATCATGCGCTCAAAGGCTTCAAACCCAAGCGTCTCATCCCCAAGAGCGTGGGCCAGATCGAGAATAGGATTATCGAGATCCTGGCGGTGAATGCGGCTCAGCGTGAGTTTGCGCGGTTCCGGTAGGTCGTCAAAAACCATCGAGCCAGATTGGTTCACCGGCGCAAGCTGAGCCGGATCACCGAACAAAACTAGCGTCGGGAAAATCTCTTTCAGGTCATCAAACTGCCGCTTGTCCAGCATGGAGGCTTCATCGACAAACCCGATATCAAGCGGGTCCTCGCGCCGCTTCCAGCCAAGGATAAAGTCCGATCCTTTCAGGCCCGCTGTCGCAAGTGCGCCTGGGACGGATTTCACTTGCTTGTAGAACGCCAATGCCCGGTCCAGCGCCTCATCGGTCAGGCCTTCAACTTCAGGCCGATCCGCGTTCCCGACCAACCATTCTGCGATCTTTTCGTATTCTGGGTCGTACAGCGGTGTGTAGAGTATGCGGTGGATCGTTGTTGCCGCCACACCGCGCGTTCTCAAGACACTCGCCGCCTTGTTCGTCGGGGCGAGAATGGCAACGGTGCGCCTGTCCTTGCGCCGCCGACCTTCGTAGTCGCCAGAGATCGTATCGACGCCAGACTCCGCCAATGCCTCAGCCAGACGCGCCAGAAGCATCGTTTTCCCGGAGCCTGCCTTGCCGATGATGGCAATCGCACTGTCACCGGACTCGGAGCGCGGTGTTGTCATGCTCTCGTCGATATCCACGCCTGCAGAACGCAAGAGCTCTGCCACTTGATCGAAGGCATCTGCCTGATCTTCCGAGAACTGAGCAAGGGGCACTGACATGGGCGGACCCTAGCCCCCTGCCCCCCTACGTACCAGTGGTATCAGGCAGAAAGTGCATGGCATTCCATGGATTGAATTTCGCCAAAGCTTCGGTCGTACCAATGTCGCGATACTTCGTCGGAAATCCCGGCGCGTGCCAGAAGACGCGGACGAATTTCAGGCTCAAAAGCCCAGAGACCGACACTGATCGCGTCACGACCCTTCCCCGAGGTTCCAAGGATCGTGGGTCCCCAGCCGAGGCGTGCGTAAATTCGGACCATTCGGGCATCGAAGACACCGACCGAGTGGGACAGGTGGTTGCCCAGACCAAGCTCCATCCCGCCGAGCATAAGCGCCGCAGACACTTTAGCTGGCGCATCCGGGGCAAGGCAAAACCGGGTACACTCCCAGATGAACGGGCTGCGAATTTCGACCCCATCCGACAGGTGCAAGAAGTGGTCGTTTACCATCGTATCACCTGTTGTCGGCAGAAAACGCATGGAGCCACCGTGCCGGCCGGTCTCATCCTCCCAGATCACGTAGAGGGGGTTCATGTCATCGTAGTCGTCGCGTTCCGTGCCGTCAGATCCAAGAGTGACCTCCCACCCGAGGCGGTCATGAAATTGTGTGGCACGGTCAACAAACATGGATTGTGCGAGTTTGGGAAAACGGTGCAAGTCGTCAGCGTAGATGTAGCGAAGCATTGGTCCCTCCAATTCAGTGATGGAGGGAGAGCTAGTGGCGCCTTGTTAACGATTGCCGATCTACCCGCGCGGAGCAGTTTTCAAACGATTAACAAGCCCTGACTAAGGGCGCGCGCAACGGCGTGTGTCGTGTTCATGGCTGCAAGCTTGAACCGTGCGCTTTCGATGTAGACACGAAGTGTATGCTCGGAGATCGACAGGCTGTCGGCTGCCTGCGCGCGGTTGTAGCCCATAGCCAGCATCGTCAAGGCATCGGTTTCCCTTGGGCTGAGGCTGACCATTTGCACATGATCCGTCCCGCGCTCAATTTCTAAGGCCTTTTGGTTCACGAAGTGAGACATCAACAAAAGGTCTCTCGTGTGCTCTTCGGTATAGAGTTTCCAGCGATCATCGGACGTGTTGTGCGAGACAGTGAAAAGCGCGAACTGTCCCGATGGACCACGAATGGGAACGGAGAACCCTTGGTTGCCAATGCCGCTATCAATGGCTTCCCCCATAAAGTTCCGTGCGTTTTTGCCGGACCAATCAAGGCGCTTCCAGTCTATCGGATGAAACCTTCGGTAACACGCAAGGACCACCGGATCGACGCGTGCATAATCCTGATCCAGATATTGCTGAACCCATTCAGGTGAGTACGTAAGAGTGGCGTACTGCTCGCCGGTTGAGTTCACCGAGTGGTAAACGACGTGCTCGACATCGAGCAGGTCACGAAGAGCGACCACCTGGTCATTCAGTTCATCGAGCTTCGCCACACTCTGCAGTTGCTCGATGTAAGATTCCAACATGTTCAAAGCCCTGTCCCGCGGCGCTTAACGCGTTCGAGTGGTCCATTCCCATGTCTTGTTTCGCAGCAGCTGCCGTGAGTGCGAGCTGTCGAGCCAATTGCGGCATTTGGTTATCGTGAGCAAATGCGTTCAAATCAGCCAAGACGTCCAGTATCCAATCGTTCGCCATGTCAGACTCTCTTTTTCAAAGGTTAACGAAGCATTAACACAACCATAGCATGTGAGTTTTTTTCGCGAAATTCGCAGCTTTCAACTCCCCAGAAATGGTGAGGGAACTACTTTCAAGCGCCTGTAAACAAAGAAAGCCGCCCAAATTGAGCGGCTCTCCAAGCGTCCAAAGGCGCAATCTCCTGCCTTCCGATTCTAAGGAAACGGATTGTTTCTTAAATCGAAACACTCGCTTCTAACGTGTCCTCAAATGTGCGCAATCCGGTTCGTGGAGACTGCACCAGAACAGCCATGTTTCCAGGCTTATGTTCGTTTCGCATCATCTTCATATGCGCCTCGGGTAAATCAGCCCAAGTGAAGACTTCTGACATGCAAGGATCGAGACGACGTTCCACCATAAGCTTGTTCGCTGCGCTCGCCTGTTTCAAATGTGCAAAGTGGCTGCCCTGAAGGCGCTTTTGGTGCATCCACATGTAGCGGACATCAAATGTGCAGTTGAAGCCGGTGGTGCCGGCACAAATCACAACCATTCCACCTTTCTTCACTACGAAGGTCGAGATGGGGAACGTCGACTCACCTGGGTGTTCGAAGACCATATCGACGTTGTTGCCCTTTCCGGTGATGTCCCAGATGGCTTTGCCGAACTTGCGCGCTTCTTTGAACCATTCTGCGTATTCCGGAGTGCCGACGGTCGGCAATTGACCCCAACAATTGAAGTCGCGGCGGTTCAGGACGCCTTTCGCGCCCAGCCCCATCACGAAGTCACGTTTGTCTTCATCCGAGATGACACCGATAGCGTTGGCGCCCGCGGTGTTGATAAGCTGGATCGCATACGAGCCAAGGCCGCCAGATGCACCCCAGACCAAAACGTTCTGACCGGGCTTCAGATCATGCGGCTCGTGGCCGAACAACATACGGTAAGCGGTTGCCAGGGTAAGAGTGTAACAGGCGCTTTCTTCCCAAGAGAGGTGCTTTGGTCGCTCCATCAACTGCTGCGCCTGAACGCGTGTGAACTGAGAGAATGACCCGTCCGGCGTCTCATAGCCCCAGATACGCTGCGACGTGGAGAACATCGGATCACCGCCATTGCATTCTTCGTCGTCGCCGTCGTCCTGGTTGCAGTGGATAACGACCTCGTCGCCCACTTTCCAACGCTTCACTTTGTCACCAACCGCCCAAACGATGCCCGAAGCATCGGAACCAGCGATGTGATAAGGCTGACCGTGGCCATCGAACGGGCTGATCGGCTGACCAAGAGCGGCCCAAACACCGTTGTAGTTCACGCCAGCCGCCATCACGAGAACGAGCACCTCGTTACTGTCAATTGCGGGTGTGTCCACTACTTCAAGCTGCATCGCGCTATCAGGCTCACCATGGCGTTCGCGCCGAATGGCCCAAGCATGCATCTGAGCTGGCACGTGGCCAAGCGGTGGCATTTCGCCCATCTCGTAGAGATCTTTGATCGGGGATGTGTAGGTCACTGTTGCAGCCTTCTCGTCCAACGCCATGTCTTGCTTCCCTTAACATATCACGCTGCGTTGCAGAAACTTACAACGCCACAACAGGACGTAGCTGCGAGAAAGTAATTTTGCAAACGATTTTTTATCTATTTTGTAATTTTATGTCTTATCGGATTTCGCCGCTTTCGCGAATTCCTCGATTTCTAAGGCTGCATCCGCAGAAAGATGTTGAATCATTGCACTTGCGTAAAATGCAGCAATGTCTTCTTCGACTATCTGATACTTGCCGTCGGTCACAGAGAGGAGCTGCCGCAGGACCAGTTCATCCAGCTTCTGGGCCAGAGCCTGCGAATCGTCGCTGGGAATTGAAAAGTCGCTCACCTCTCCTGGGCGCTCAGATCGAAGCGGCGCGATAGCCTCTCGCAATTCTTCGACATCGAGCGCTTTGGCCGCACGAATGAGCGCCGTCATAATCAAAGGCGTGGAAACCAGAGGGACCGATCTACGGATATCGTCTTGTAGGCGATCGCCCAATGTTTGAACGAGATCAACGTCTTCGTCCACACCGTCTGCGAGTTCGCTCAACGAGATATGGCGGCCGAAAGTCACTCCGGCCACACCGAAGCGCCCGGCTTTCCCGCGAAAACGCCGCCACAAATATCGAAGTGTAAAACGTACACCCTCTGGGGCAGACGCTCTGAAACGTCGACGTCCGGACCGACCTGCCGCCACCAGCACGCGGTCTTCGACGACACGATCATAGTTCAGGGACACCGGCACGAAGACCACGTCTTTGCCGCCTTCACGCCATCCCTGAACGATGTAACTCAGAATCCCTAACTTCGGCGGCCCGACACGACCGTCCCGACTGAGACCCCCTTCCGGAAATACAGCCTGTGTAACCCCGGCTTCGGTCGCCTTTTTAACGTATGACGCAAGAACCTTCCGGTACAATTCAGTGTGCGATTTCCGGCGTATAAAGTAAGCACCCATCGCCCGAACAATGCGGCTGAGAGGCCAAACCTGGGCCCATTCGCCAGCCGCGTAGCTGAGAGCTGACTTGTCGCCCGCCAGATAGGTCACCAACACGTAGTCAAAGTTAGAGCGATGATTAATCACGAAGACGACTGCCGTATCGCGGTCCACCTTGGTCAGTTCATCGGCATCTACGTGATTCAAACGAACGTCAAAAAGAAGGTTGGATAGCCAGCGCGTAACGCGAACCGCAAAGCCAAAGTACGCCGTTGCGCTGAACGACGGAACGATCTCGCGCGCGTAACGATGAGCTTTCTCAAACGCGACGTCTTCGCGGACCCCTTGGGACTCTGCATACTCAGTCACAGCGCGTATCACTTCGGGGTCATAAATGACCCGCTGGATCATGTCTTGTCGGCGCAACAGTTTGAACGGCTGAATGGGGTGCTCCAAACGCTTGTTCAGCTCACTGACCAAACGCTCGGCGCGACGTCGAAAATACCATCTGACAGATGGGAAAAGCAGGTGCGTTGATGCCGTCACTGCCGCAAAAAGCAGGATCAGGGTCAGGAGCCAAACCGGTATCGTGACGAGATCAAACATTCCGGCGAACCTGTCAGCCTTTTGGGGCTAAGTCCATGCGATCTGCGGGGATTCGCCTGATATCATGGCAGCATTGTGGACCTGTGGTTTGGCGACAAATGTGCATGGACGATTTGGCTCAAAACCTGAGCAAATGGGCCCAATCTTGGAGCATTTCGCCGCGACGCAGCGAATTGACACTGATATATAATTACTATAATTAGTCTCAGATCGCAATTTTATTGCGAGCAATATTGAGGACCGTTGCAGATGTCGCAAACGCAGAAAGATCGCCCTTGGCTTTTTAGAACCTATGCCGGTCATTCCACGGCGACTGCGTCGAATGCCCTGTACCGAAGCAATCTCGCAAAAGGCCAGACGGGTCTCTCCGTTGCCTTCGACCTGCCCACTCAAACTGGCTATGACAGCGATCACCGCTTGGCGCGTGGTGAAGTCGGCAAAGTCGGTGTTCCAGTCGCCCACCTTGGTGACATGCGGACGCTGTTCAAAGACATCCCGCTGGATCAGATGAACACATCGATGACGATCAATGCCACCGCACCGTGGCTACTTGCTCTGTACGTCGCTGTGGCCGAGGAACAAGGTGCAGACGTCTCAAAACTTCAGGGCACAGTCCAGAACGATATCATCAAGGAATATCTATCGCGGGGAACGTATGTCTGCCCGCCCCGCCCTTCGATGCGCATGATCACAGATGTTGCGGCGTGGACGCGTGCCAATCTGCCCAAGTGGAATCCGATGAACGTGTGTTCTTACCACCTGCAAGAAGCCGGTGCGACGCCGGAGCAGGAGCTGGCCTACGCACTTGCAACTGCCCAAGCGGTTCTGGACGATCTGAAAGACAAAGTGCCGGCCGAGCACTTTCCGGCGATGGTCGGGCGGATTTCGTTCTTTGTAAATGCAGGCATCCGCTTTGTGACTGAGCTTTGCAAAATGCGCGCCTTCACCGAGCTTTGGGACGAGATCTGCCGGGAACGCTACGGCGGCGAAGACCCGAAGTTTCGCCGTTTCCGCTACGGTGTGCAGGTCAACTCTCTTGGGCTGACCGAGCAGCAGCCCGAAAATAACGTCTACCGCATCCTACTTGAGATGCTCGCCGTGACGCTGTCCAAGAATGCGCGTGCCCGTGCTGTGCAATTGCCTGCTTGGAACGAAGCGCTCGGCCTCCCGCGTCCTTGGGATCAACAGTGGTCGCTTCGGATGCAGCAGATTTTGGCGTTTGAAACCGACCTGTTGGAATACGGCGATCTGTTTGACGGCAATCCAGTGATCGAAGGCAAGGTGGCGGCGCTCAAGGAAGGCGCGCGTGCAGAGCTAGCCCATATCGACGCAATGGGTGGAGCTGTCGAAGCCATTGAGTACATGAAGATGCGACTGGTCGAGGCGAACGCCGAACGCATCCAGCGGATCGAAACGGGCGACACAACCGTTGTTGGTGTAAACAAGTACGAAACCGGCGAAGCTTCCCCTCTCACCAGTGGCCCCGAAGCTATCATGGTCGCCGACCCCGAAGCCGAAGCAGATCAGGTCGCGCGTCTGGAGGCCTGGAAGGCGGATCGAGATGACGAGGCAGTTCGCGCAGCGCTTGACGATCTTCGAAAGGCCGCGCGCGAAGGGCTGAACATCATGCCAGCATCCGTGGCTGCTGCCAAAGCGGGTGTTACGACCGGCGAATGGGGCGATGTTGTGCGGTCTGTCTTCGGTCAGTACAGGGCTCCCACGGGCGTTTCCAGCGCGCCGTCCAACCGGACTGAGGGTTTGGATGACTTACGCGCTGAGGTTGACGCTGTTTCCGCCAAGCTGGGCGGGCGCCTTAAATTCCTCGTCGGAAAACCTGGTCTTGACGGACATTCCAACGGCGCGGAGCAGATCGCAGCCCGTGCGCGGGACGCTGGCATGGACATTACATACGAAGGCATCCGCCTGACCCCTACCGAGATTGTTGCAGCCGCACAGGACAGTGGCGCGCATGTGATTGGCCTGTCGATCTTGTCGGGAAGCCATATGCCTTTGATCGAAGAATTACTGAACGAACTGCTTAGCGCTGGCCTTGGCCACATCCCGGTTGTTGTGGGTGGCATTATTCCAGACGACGATGCAGCCAGCCTGCGCGCCATGGGTGTTGCACGGGTCTACACGCCTAAAGACTTCGAGCTGAACCGCATCATGTTCGATATCGTTGCTCTGGCAGACCCAACTGCCGTCGCGGCGGAGTAACATCTAGCCTTCGATCTTCTCGACGAGATCGTCGTACGTGTAACTGTCTTGGATGTCGTCCTCGGGCGCAGGTCTAAACCGCGGATCCTTAATCAGACAGCCGATTCCGCAGATCTGGGTTGCGGTCATGTCTTCAGTGTCGATGTACCAAAACCGCCCGCCCGGTGTGGCGACATAGCCATCGATGCCGTCTGCTTCATCGCCTTCCATGTCGTCGCCGCTCGGGACTTCCGACCACGCACCGGGGTCGTAGGCCGCATGCGTGTGATAAGACGCGACGACAACAAGGTGTTCAGGGAAATCCATTTCACACCAGTCCGGGCCGCCTTTTACAGGATCAGTCGCCACAAGCGCCCCATCGGCATCAAACCCAACATAACCGCAAAACTCGGCATTTTGCGCAAAAGATATTGGTTGGATGGCTTCAAATATGTTGCGTACCAAAGCAATCTCGTCGGCGGACTGCGCACTTAGGCCAGTCGTAGAGCCAATCAGAAGAACGGACGCGATTGTCGTACGGAGCATTGGCAAAGGGTCCTGTTTCGCAGTAGCCATGATGGATCGATTGCACACTGACACACGAGGCCTGCCATGACGATCCATATCGGTGCGAAACCCGGTGATATTGCTGAAACCGTTCTATTGCCGGGCGACCCATATCGGGCCAAGTGGGCTGCCGAGACATTTCTGGACGATGTACGCATTGTGAATGAAGTGCGCGGCATGCTCGGCTTTACCGGCAGGTGGAAAGGCAACCGCGTTACGATTCACGGCTCCGGCATGGGGATGCCGAGCTTGTCGATCTACGTGAACGAATTGATCAAGGACTACGATGCGAAGACACTGATCCGCATTGGTTCATGCGGCGGCATGCAGGACCAGGTGAAGGTGCGCGATGTCATTCTCGCGATGACCTCAACGACGCTCTCGACACCTTCAAAAGGCATCTTCAAAGAACTGAACTTCGCCCCCTGTGCGGACTACTCACTTTTGCGCGCCGCCGCCGATGCCGCTGAAGGTAAAGGGGTCGCAACGCATGTGGGCGGCATCTACTCGTCGGATGTTTTCTATGACGAACGCCCGGATTTGAACGAGCAGATGACCCGGCACGGCATTCTCGGTGTCGAAATGGAAGCAGCCGAACTTTACAATCTGGCCGCGCGGTATGGCCG
>CAYPVG010000287.1:0-3255 GCA_964414085.1 uncultured Boseongicola sp.
ATGTCCTTGCGGCTTAAGACAACGTCTCCAACGTTTTCTATCAATTTGGACCGCTCGATCTCAACGAAACGCGCATCCCCAAATTCTTCCTCCCAGAATCCTAGATCACTGTCCGCCTCTATTGCCTCAACAACTTTGTCCATGGACAACCGAAGCGCGGTTCCCGTCGGAGGCTCTGGTAAGATGGCGCTATCTTTTCCCCTGCAAGTGCCGGGGTAAACGGGTCCATCTGGCCCGATGGGAGGATCGCCTTCCTGCGGCGCAGTGAGAGCGCCCAGAATATCGCGGCGATTGCACGAACAAGCGAAAAGTTGTCCATCCGACCACAATCTTTTTAGCGCGGCCTCATAAGCGTCCAGGCGTAACGATTGGCGGAGTACTGGCTTTTTCCAGGTAATCCCGAGCCAAGCCAAATCGTCGTAAATCTGCGATTCCCATTCTGGTTTGCTCCGAGCGCGGTCTATGTCCTCGATACGAAGCAGAAATTGCCCATTGCGTTCTTGGGCCAAGTCAAACGCCAATAGCGCAGAATACGCATGCCCAAGATGGAGTGGTCCAGTTGGGGAGGGCGCGAACCTTGTGATGAACGTCATGCTTCAGGTGCGCTGGAGAACGTATACGGTTGAATTCATGCCCTTGTTCGGAAGATGTGGGCCATGTTCTTCAAACACGAGCTCGATATCCGGGGCTAGTACAGCGATATCCAAACGGTCGGTATATCGACGATCGGCTAGCGTTGCGTCGTTGTAGCTGAACGCAAGAAAACCGCCGGGGCCGATAGCGTCAACAAGCATGTCCAACGTTTCAGGAGGAGCAGCTCCCAAACTGACAACGCCTGTTGCAGCTATCGTCGCATAGTCGCCACGCTTGATATGGCCCATCGATCCAGGTTGCCCAATCCAAACCTGCCGATAAGCGGGTTTTGTCTCAGCAATCTCAAGCATGCCGGACGATATGTCAGTTCCGTCAATGACTTCAAAGCCAACTGCCTTAAGAGCCATCCCTGATAAGCCTGTACCGCATCCAAAGTCTAATGCAGGCTTTTCGACATTTGCTCCGCACTGGCGCAATGCCATGGCCAGCCGTGCCGGCGTCACATAGCCCCATGAAGCAACGTCTTCCTCGTAAGAGGCCGCCCATTTGGCGTAAATCTCTCCGATCTCTTCTTCGGAGTGAGGTTTCCAAAGGTCTTTGTGCACTTCATCGCTCATGCGAAAATTGTACGGCATCCTGGACAATCTTGCGACAAGAAATCCAAGCTACTACTGAGCGGCGACCGGGCTCTGATCGGCTTGAGAGAGCCATTCATTCCAGTCTTGTTTCGCGCGATCCGTGTACGCTTTGTATCTCTCACGTCTGCCCCGACGTCCGCCTTTGGCTTCAACAGGTGGGAAAAGGCCGAAATTCACGTTCATGGGTTGGAAAGTTTTCGCGTCCGCGCCGCCTGAAATATGCGTCACCAATGCGCCGGTAGCGGTGGTTTCAGGAACTGCTGGTAGTGATTGACCTAGGAGTTCGGCAGCGGCCATTCTGCCCGCGAGCAAACCCATCGCCGCACTTTCGACGTAGCCTTCCACACCAGTGATCTGTCCAGCGAAACGGATATTGGGGCGTGATCTGAGACGCATCTCAGTGTCCAGCAATGTCGGGCTATTCAAGAACGTATTTCGATGAATTCCGCCTAGGCGTGCGAAAGATGCATCCTGCAATCCCGGTATTTTCCGGAACACATCTGTTTGCGCGCCGTATTTCATTTTCGTTTGGAAGCCTACAATGTTGTATAGTGTTCCCAGTGTGTTGTCTCTCCGAAGCTGAACGACGGCATAGGGTTTTTGGTTGGGTGCATGAGGGTTAGTTAGACCCACGGGCTTCATTGGCCCGAACCTTAATGTCTCCCGGCCGCGTTCCGCCATAACTTCAATGGGCAAACAGCCATCGAAGTATCCAGCTGTCTCACCTTCCTTGAACTCTGTTTTGTCCGAGCTCAGCAGCGTATCGATAAAGTCTTCGTACTGCTCTTTTGTCATTGGACAATTGAGGTAAGCAGTCCGTTCCTCTTCCGTCTCGCCCTTGTCATACCGTGACTGGCGCCAAGCCGTCGTCATGTCGATGCTCTCTGCGTACACAATCGGGGCTATGGCGTCGAAGAAGGCAAGCGCCTCTTCTCCGGTCTCTTTTCGGATAGCCTCCGCGAGCGAGCCGCTTGTAAGAGGGCCGGTGGCTATGATCCATGTCCCATCTTCGGGTAGCTCTGAGATCTCACCGTACTTAATCTGGATGTTTGGGTGTTTTTGAAGACGTTCAGTAACTGCGGCGGAAAACGCGTCCCGATCAACAGCGAGCGCCCCTCCAGCGGGTAATCTGTGACGGTCACCCATTTCCATAACAAGACCGTGCGCGGCGCGCATTTCCCAGTGCAACAAGCCTACTGCATTCTGCTCGTCATCATCCGACCTGAACGAGTTGGAGCATACCATTTCGGCCAGATTGCCCGTCTTATGTGCAAAGGTCTCAACCTCTGGCCGCATCTCGTGAAGAACAACCGAGACACCTTGGTTGGCAGCTTGCCATGCTGCTTCGCTTCCTGCGAGACCACCACCGACTATGTTCAGAATTTGAGCCATGCCGGAGATGTAGCTCTCCGATATGGTTTTGAAAAGAGCCTACTGAGCGCGTACTAAATCCAGATCATTGCGATAAAGGCTCTTCTTGGAGAGCTGGCGTTTTGGTGTGTCTTTCATTGAAGGATTATCTTGTTCGTTGGCTTGCGCAGAGGGCTCAAGCAGTCCACCTTCCGGCAAAGCGTAACTGCCAAGGGCTAGGCGATTGCCGTCAGAATACGTGAGGAGTAATGCTCCAATAAGAGCCAGGTCGCGCCAGAATGCACCGACGTCCACGGTGCCAACGTGACCGAGCGATCCCAAGTAACTGCACCAGAACAGGCATAGGGCCAAAAGCAGGGCGGCAATCCGCCTGTGAACGCCAAAGAGTATCAATGCGCTCAGCGCGATCACGCCGGCATTTGCAGCTATGCTTGCAGGTAAAGCAGGCAGAAAGGGCGATGTGAGCATCGACATGTCTGTGCCATCGATCAGCCCAATCGACAGCGCAATGAAATAGGAAACGATTAGAAGCCTAATCAGAAAGTGACCATTCAAACCCGGCGAAAGGCGGTCGAACATAGCTTTAGTCATGGTGAATCCCCAGGATTCTTGTGTCGTCGTGATGGAAAAACTCAGAACCCGCACCCAGCAG
>CAYPVG010000288.1:0-8916 GCA_964414085.1 uncultured Boseongicola sp.
TGTATTCGCGTGGATCTTTCCGTCACGCGCCGCTATGCAACGTCGGCAAGTGTTGATCCTGCAACCGATCTCGGGTTTCGTGTTTCATTGCTCGGGCTAGCAAATAGTGGGAAACAGGAGGCGAACCGCAAGGTTTGTAGAGGGTAACAAGGCATGAAACGTTTTTGCTATTTCATTTTTGTTCTGTCGTTTGCCACCACTTTTGCCGTGTTCGAGGCAGAAGCGCAAAATCGCTTCACCCCAGTAATTCAGGTCGGCGACGACTTGATAACCGAATTCGAGCTTAGCCAACGAACACGTTTCCTTGGACTGCTTCGAGCACCCGGAGACCCGAGAAATCTAGCGCGAGATCAGTTGATCAACGAGTCTATTCAGCTCCGCGTTGCAGCCGAAAACGAACAACTTCCAACCGAAGAACAATTACGCGCCGGACTGGAAGAGTTCGCTGGTCGCGCGAACCTGACCGCAGAGGAATTTGCCTCTGCGTTAAGTCAAGAAGGGGTCAGCCCCGAAACCTTCCGAGATTTTATTAGCGCAGGGCTAGCGTGGCGCAACCACGTGCAAGCACGCTTCCGTGGAGAAGCGCGCGACATTTCTGATGAGCAGGTTAACCGCACTCTTGCACGAACGGGAACCGAGGGTGGACTGCGCGTTCTAGTTTCTGAAATTCTTCTGCCGGCAACCTCTGCGGAAACGACGAGAGCGTCTCGGGAGCGTGCAGCAGAAATCGCCTCCCTGCGGACTGAAGAAGAGTTTGCAACAGCGGCCCGATTAAATTCAGTCTCGGCTTCGCGTGCCCGCGGTGGAGAACTGAACTGGGTCGCCATAGACGCGCTGCCTGAGACAGTGCAATCCGTGATTGCTGCGCTCAATCCTGGTCAGATTAGCCAGCCCGTCGAATTAGAGAATGCCATCGGCATTTTTCTTCTCCGCGATGAAGAACGCGTTCCAGAAGGCTCTCCGGAGACGCTAACTGTTGATTACGCTTTGCTGACTGTTCCTGGCGGCAACACCGCAGCGGCTGCCATTGTCGCTCTTGCAGACAATTGCGACGACTTTTATGGGATCGCACTCGACAACAGCTCCATGCAGTTGGAACGGGCAAGTCTGCCCCGTGGAGAATTAGCCCCGGACGTTCGCGTCGCGGTCGCGGGGTTGGACGAAAACGAAGCAACAACGGCTTTGGTACGTAATGGACAGGCAACAGTATTAATGTTGTGTAGCCGTCAACGCGCATTGGAAAGCACTGTAGACTTTCAGCTGGTCGGCACGCGTCTTCTAAATCAGAAACTCGGGCTTATTGCGGCAGATTACCTGGCCGATCTTCGAGCGGACACATACGTCGCCGACTTGGTAAACTAAACGATGTTGCCAAAACGTCCTGTCGCTCTGACTTGTGGTGACCCATCAGGCGTAGGCCCTGAAATTGCTGCGAAGGCCTGGGAAATCCTCAAGGATCGCGCGAATTTTCTTTGGATAGGTGATCCAGGACACCTTCCCGCAGGCACGCCGATCAAAGAAATCGTTGAGCCTGCCGAGGCTGCTACCGTAATTCAAAATGGCCTTCCCGTTCTCGCTCATTCATTTCCAAATCAAGCCATTTCTGGATCACCAAGTCCGGAAAACGCACCCAGAATTGTAGAGGTCATCGAACGCGCCGTTGATCTCGCGATGTCCGGCAAGGCTTCAGCAGTCTGCACCGCTCCGATTGCTAAAAAGGTGCTCGTGGATCACGCCGACTTTCAGTATCCTGGCCACACTGAGTTCCTGGCCGCTTTGGGCGGGGTTGAGCGCTCGGTCATGATGCTCGCCGCAGCAGAGCTTAAGGTCGTTCCCGCAACTATTCACATGCCGCTGAAAGATGTGCCCGACGCACTGACTCCGAGGGTATTGGAACAAACAATTCGCACCGTCCACTCGGCTCTTCGGAATGATTTTGGCATTCAAAGCCCTAGGATTGCAGTGGCTGGCCTGAACCCGCACGCCGGAGAAGGCGGCCTGCTTGGCAGCGAGGATGAAGCGATCATTCGACCCGTTTGCGAAAGACTTTCAGCAGAAGGCATGAAACTGCTCGGCCCCTTACCTGCCGATACTATGTTTCACGCAAAGGCCCGCGAAACCTATGACGTGGCAATTGCCATGTATCATGATCAAGCACTTGTTCCGATAAAGACGCTCGCGTTTGATCGGGGTGTTAATGTCACCTTGGGGCTGCCATTTGTGCGCACCTCGCCCGACCACGGCACTGCATTCGACATCGCGGGTCGCGGATTGGCGGACCCAACTTCACTCGTTGAAGCAATACTCCTTGCCGATCAAATGGCAACGCACCGAGCCGCATCGCCATGAGCGCTATCGACTCCCTGCCACCACTCAGAGAGGTGATCAAGCGCCATGGTTTATCCGCCAGAAAGTCTCTTGGCCAAAACTTCCTGCTCGACTTGAACCTGACGGCAAAGATCGCGCGTTCTGCAGGTGACCTATCAGATTTCGACGTTCTGGAAGTAGGTCCCGGTCCAGGAGGGCTCACTCGTGGATTATTGGCCGAAGGCGCGCGAAAAGTGGTGGTCGTCGAGAAAGACGCCAGATGCATTCCCGCCCTGGAGGAAATCAGCGCGGCATACCCTGGACGATTGACGATCCTCGAAGGCGATGCGCTTGAATTGGACCTGTCAGATCACCTTTCAGGCCCAGTCAGAATTGCTTCCAATCTGCCGTATAATGTCGGAACAGAACTTCTTACGCGCTGGCTCGACCCCGAAGACTGGCCACCGTTTTGGACATCGCTCACTTTGATGTTTCAGAAGGAAGTTGCATTGAGAATAACAGCCTCTCCGGGCTCCAAGCATTATGGGCGCTTATCGGTGCTTGCAGGTTGGCGAACGGACGCGAGAATTGTGATGGAGCTCCCGCCTGACGCTTTTACTCCCCCTCCCAAAGTTCGATCCGCCGTTGTCACCCTGACCAGATTGGAAAAACCCAGATACGAAGCGCGAGCCGATGTTCTAAAGGATGTTGTAGCGCGAAGCTTCAATCAGCGTCGGAAGATGCTACGTGCCAGTCTCAAGGGCCTCCGCCCCAATATTGAAGACTATCTTTTGGCCGCAGACATCAAACCGACCGACCGGGCAGAAACCGTCGATATTGAGCGTTTCTGTGCTTTGGCCCGTGCACTAGAAAGTGGCTGACTACTCAGCAGCGTCTGGCGTTTGTGTCTGACCGTCCGCCTCGGCTGATTGCGCAGCTGGCTTTTTACGAGGACGTCGCTGACGTTGTGGACGCTCTTCCGGTGTTTCGACCAAACCGCTGTCTCCCGCGTTCTGGTCTAGATCAATCACATCATCGGAGGACTTCTGTGCGGCAGCCGGTGCGGCTTCCTGAGGTTCAGAACGCTGTGCGACGTCAGGCTGCGGCTGTTCTTCTTGACGACGCTGCTGGCCCTGACTGTTCTGCTGTCCGCCGTTGCCCTGATTATTCTGTCCGTTGTTGTTTTGGTTATTTTGATTATTTTGGTTTTGCTGCTGGCGTTCCTGACGCTCCTGCTGCTCACGCAATGCTTCAGCGAGCATCCGGGTATAGTGCTCGGCGTGTTGCTGAAAGTTTTCAGTCGCAACCCGATCGTTTGAAAGCTGTGCGTCTCTCGCAAGTTGGTTGTACTTGTCGATGATTTGTTGAGGCGTGCCGCGCACTTTCCCCTCAGGACCGGAGCTGTCGAAAACTCGGTTAACAACGTTACCGACGGAACGATTGCGGTTCCCCTTGGACCGCGAACGTGACTTGGATGATCTCATAAGGTACTGGTCCAGCCTTTGGTCTGGTCTTGCGCGGTTGTTAAAGCAGCCGACCCGTTTGCGGGTCATATGTCCGAGCAAGGATTGAAGTGGCGCAGCGGACTAAGTTCCTGCGTTGCGCACGCAATTGTCTATCTAGTGGTGTGCAACAGGGCAAGACATAAATGGTGAAACGCACAAAATTTGAGGAATTATTGCGCACTTTTGTGATTAGAGTGCGGTTTGACTGCGCTTATCGCTCTGTCACGACCATCAAAATCTGGATGGACTTCCAGGTTTTCAAGCCCGTGCTTTGAAAATAGGTCAAACACGTCATGTGCCTGCGTCGGGCCGATCTCAACGAGCAGGCGGCCACCCTCTTCCAAATGTTCAGAAACACCGGCTGCAAGCATGCGATACCCCGTCAAACCATCAATATGATCTGTCAAAGCAAGCTCAGGATCATATAGAGCGACCTCTGGTGCTAACGCAGCCATTTCATCTGGTCGGATATAGGGTGGATTTGAAACTATCAGGTCGAACCGCCCTTTAATTTCCTCAAACCAATTTGAGCGCACAAGGGTTATTCGTTTCTCTACGCTATGTCTCTCGGCATTTAGGCGCGCTGTTCCCAAGGCATCTTTAGAAACGTCGCTAGCAACAGCGCAGACACCTGGCCGCTCCGCTACCAATGAAATGGCGATGCAACCTGAACCTGTACCAACATCCAGGCATCGTTTGAACGACTCTTGAAGCGCTACATCGATCAGTACTTCGGTCTCTGGTCTTGGATCAAGAACGTACTGTGAGTTATTGAATTTTCTACCATAAAACAAACGATGACCCAATATTCGCGATACTGGAACCCGGGAAAGCCGCGCGATTAAATGATTAGAAAACTTCTCTTCTGCGGTTTCGTCTACAACATCGTCCATATGAAGCGTCAACCGGTCTGAAGAGATGCCCAACGCGTCCGCCATCAAAAGTCTTACATCACGCATTGGCGAGTCTATTCCGCGCGCCTTGAGAGCATCTGCGCCCTCTCTCACAAGTATCTTAACTATTTGAGCTGGCCTGTTACCCGCCATTAAAGACCTTGTTCCGCAAGCTTAGCGGCCTGATCTTCCGCGATGAGTGCATCAATCACTTCATCTAGGTCCCCGGCCATAATATCACCAAGCCTGTAAAGCGTCAGTCCGATACGATGATCCGTGAGGCGCCCCTGCGGGAAGTTGTAGGTGCGAATGCGTTCCGAGCGATCGCCGGATCCAACTTGAGCCTTCCTATCCGCCGCGCGCTCCTGATCTGCACGCTGGCGTTCTAGATCGAACAGCTTGGCCCTTAGAACCTGCATGGCTATGGCGCGGTTCTGGTGTTGGGACTTCTCCGAAGATGTCACAACAACACCCGTCGGGATGTGCGTAATGCGAACAGCGGAATCTGTGGTATTCACATGCTGCCCGCCGGCACCACTGGCACGCATCGTATCGATCCTAATGTCGGACGCGGGAATGTCGATGTCGACCTCTTCAGCCTCGGGAAGCACCGCGACGGTGGCGGCAGAGGTATGAATTCGCCCGCCAGATTCCGTTTCGGGAACGCGCTGCACTCGGTGCACACCACTTTCAAACTTCAGCCGTGCGAACACACCGTCGCCCGCAACGTTCGCGACAACTTCCTTCACACCGCCGAGTTCGGTTTCCGCGTACTCCACGATGGAAAACCGCCATCCTTTCGCCTCCGCGTGCCGTTGATACATGCGCAGCAAATCACCTGCAAAAAGCGCGGCCTCCTCACCCCCTGTACCGGGTCTGATCTCAATTATTGCAGGACGCGCATCAGCGGAATCTCGCGGAAGAAGGGCGATCTTCAAAGCTTGCTCAGCTGCAGGCAAAGCGTCCTTTAACCCAGCAAGTTCTTCCTCGGCCAGATCGCGCATTTCTGGATCTTCCAGCATTGCTTTTGCGTCGGCTTCTGCGGAAACAAGTTGTTGATAATGATGGATTTCTTCCACAACAGGCTTCAGTTCGGAGTATTCTCGCGCAAGTGCGGCAATCTCCGAAGCTTCCGCACCGCTTGCCATCTTGGCCTCCAGGAACTGAAAGCGACCTATGATCTGTTGAAGAGTATCAGCGGGTATCATTCGACTGTCATTCACCGAACAATTGCGCGACGTCAAGCAAGTGTGATTGAAGCAACTGATTTTCAGTGGTATTTTTACTGTATGTGGAGAATTGCTTTTATTTTGGGGCTAATAGCCACGCCGACACTGGCTGACATTACCGGGCCAGGCGGCAAAGTCATCGAGTGCTACTGCACCGACACCCAAGGCGCGCGTGTCGATATCGGGGAGCAGATGTGCCTAGTTGTGAACGGGCGTTCGTTCATGGCGCTTTGTGAGATGTCCTTGAATGTTCCCATATGGCGGGACACTGGAGCCGGATGTCTTTCGTCCTCACTGGATCAAGACTTGCTCCAATTCAGCAAGCCAGCCCTCCAATCGGTCCCGGTTCACACCCCAATCTGAGCCAATTCCGTACCTTGCCCGCGAAACGACAGACAGCTTGGTCTCGCCACCTTCTGCGACGGCCTTCACAGTGATGTAATCCCGATAACCCATCCATTTCGTTCGCGCGACCAGCGTGATCATGCCTTCGTCGACATCACCATCAAGCAAGCGTATCCGTGCTGATTTTCGCGCGATGTCAAAAAAGGCCTGAAGCACCTCGTCGGGATGGCCCGGAAAGCGAGGAGCGTCGCGACCAATCAAACGATGCCCACGGCCCTCGGGGTCGCTCACCTCGGCAGGATCAATATGCCACGCATCAACATCTGTGGGTGCGAACCGGATCCATCCGAGTACGCAAAGCACTGCAATAAACAGAATGAACAAATACGACAGCATGGCGTTACCTTTAGATCGCACTGTCTTAATGTTGAATTATGGCAAAATATGAACCGCGCATCATGTTCGGCGGTTCCATGCCCAAAGGCTTATGAGTTCATAAGCGACATGGGCTCCCGCGACAGCGGATATGTTTGCGTGATCGTACGGCGGGGAGACTTCCACGACGTCCCCACCAACCAAATTAATACCTGCTATGTCCCTTAAAATGATGGACGCCTGAGCCGAAGTGAGCCCTCCCCACACCGGGGTTCCAGTGCCTGGCGCGTAAGCAGGATCCAAGGCGTCAATGTCGAATGAAAGATAACACTCTGCCACGCCTACCGTTTCGCGAATTATTCTGGCCGTTTCAACAGGACCATTTTCATGCACGAAACGGGCGTCCAAGCGCTTGATCCCGACCGGGCTAAGGTCGTCCACGCGAATGCCAACTTGAATCGAGCGATCGACATCAAGCAGACCTTCGTTCACTGCTTTGTAGACAAATGTCCCGTGATCTACGCGCTCGGCGTCATTGTCCTCCCACGTGTCAGAATGTGCGTCAAACTGAACCAGAGCGATCGGACCATATTTCTCCGCATGCGCGCGCAGGATTGGTAGAGTGATTGAATGTGCACCGCCGAGCGTCAGACAAGACACGCCGGCTTCTAGTATCGTGCTCGTGTGCTTTTCTATACGTTGAGGGACCTCGGAAACCTTCGCGTAATCAAAGGCCATATCGCCGTAATCGCAAATGGCATACTCGGCCAACGGATCGAACCCCCAGCCGTAAGGTGGATCTCCGGCTAGACCGGTAGATGCTTCTCGGATTGCGCGCGGACCAAATCGTGTACCAGGTCTGTTGGTTACTGACTGATCGAATGCGATCCCCGTGACCGCAAGGTCGACCCCTTCCAGCTCCTTGGTGAGTTTTCTTCGCAAAAATGACGGCACACCTGAAAACGGGTTTTCATATGCCAGACCGCGCAAATCCTCTCGTGTAAAGGCGACATCGACCTCATTCGCAGCGTCTTCCAATGCCATAGTGCTCTCCCGTAACTCTACGTGGTTAAAGGCATCTAAGCCACAACCACGTCAAGACCAAGCGTTGTGGACAGTGCAGGTGGAACTGTGACACTCAGAGTTACGATTTTGGACGTATGCGGGCAGAAAACCATGAAACAGGACCCGATCTTCGACACACCCGATGGATTGGAAAGACTCGTCGAAGTCATGCGACGCTTGCGCGATCCCGTTGCCGGGTGTCCGTGGGACATCGAACAAGACTTCTCGACTATCGCACCTTACACCTTGGAAGAAGCCTACGAAGTCGCCGACGCGATCGAACGCGCAGATTGGCCAGAACTGGAAGGCGAACTAGGCGATCTGCTTTTGCAGGTCGTGTACCATGGACAGATGGGGTCAGAAGCGGGCCACTTCGATTTTGACAGCATAGCCAGACGGGTCGCCACAAAAATGATTGACCGTCACCCTCATGTTTTCGCCGACGAGTCCAACGAGAAATCCTCAGAAGACCAACGTCGCGATTGGGAGAAAGCGAAAGCCAGCGAGCGTTCCAAGAAAGGGTCTACGGGTGTTCTCGACGACGTCGCAATGAGCCTCCCAGCCTTACTTCGTGCAGTGAAGCTACAGAAACGTGCCGCGCGCGTCGGTTTCGATTGGCCCCAAACCTCTAACGTTCTGGACAAACTCGTTGAGGAGACAAGAGAACTGGTTGAAGCAAGTTCTTTCGCCTCCCAGGAACATGTTCATGAAGAGTTTGGAGATCTCCTTTTCGTGATGGCGAATCTGGCACGGCACCTTGGAGTCGATCCGGAGCATGCCTTGCGCGATGCGAACCATAAGTTTGTGAGGCGTTTTTCCAAAATAGAGGAAGATCTGGCGAAGGACGGTCGCGCCCCGGAACAATCGTCGCTGGAGGAAATGGACAAACTTTGGGATGCCGCAAAACTTGCCGAGCGGGATGCGACAAAATAGTCCATCAATTTTCCCGACAAAAATAGTCGGAGTAATTGACCTGACCAAAATTGTCGGATTTATAGTCGGCAACGCAAATCCAAACGGAGCCAAAAAAGATGCGCACACCGATTTTCGCTCTTGCTGCGACGGCGATGGCCGTTCCCGCATACGCAGATGAACTCAACGTTTATTCATACCGCCAGCCTGAACTAATCCAACCCTTGCTGGATGCATTCACCGATAAGACCGGCATTGAGACCAACGTCGCATTTGTAAACAAGG
>CAYPVG010000289.1:0-3007 GCA_964414085.1 uncultured Boseongicola sp.
CCGAACAATGAAGATGGGCGTCTGACGCTGATCGCGCGTTTCGGTGCTGGCAGTGTTGGCGATCACCTTCCGCGTCTGATCAAGACTGTAAAAGAAGAGGGTGCGAACGTGTTGTGGTCATGTGATCCAATGCACGGCAACACAATCAAGTCTTCCACGGGTTATAAGACACGGCCGTTTGATAGCGTGCTCCGTGAAGTTCGCGAGTTCTTCCAGGTGCATGGTGCTGAAGGAACCGTTCCAGGCGGGGTTCATTTCGAAATGACCGGCCAGGATGTGACGGAATGCACCGGTGGTGTTCGCGCGGTGAGCGACGAGGACCTTTCCGATCGTTACCACACTGCCTGCGATCCACGTTTGAACGCGTCGCAGTCTTTGGAACTGGCATTCCTAGTGGCCGAAGAGCTTAGCAATCGTCGCGCAACGGCAGCGTCGGCAGCGGTCGGCTAAAGAAAGTGTGAAAAAAAAGAGGGCCCGCGTATTGAGTTACGCGGGCCTTTTTCCTTTTCAGGCGTCGGCCGTGTTGTCGGCCACAAGGCGCAAATGAGCTCGTGCCGGTTTGTCGGGAAGTTTGGGCGCGTCGCCTCTTGTTCCACGACGTAGTTCTGGTTTTTCGGTGGCTTTGTCGATCTTACCACGTTCCACTGGTGCATCGGCGAACCCGGTTAATCCACGTCTGGATTGACCTGTGATGCAGAGTTTGCGCGGTGGTCGACCAATGTCGCCTGACATGACAACCACACCCAAGGCGCGGCTAATGTCGCCGAGATCGCTTCTAAGTGGCAAAAGCATCATGTCGCCGGACAGAGCCGCGCGGCCAAAGCCTTGAGACGCCTCAAGCTCGAAGCGCACTACCGAGGGATCGTCGAATAGTCCTTGAAGCGCGTCTGTCAGGTTTTCGCGTGATGCAGCGTCAAAGATCGCTGAGATAGGCATTCCGCGAACATCGGAACCGATCAAATCGCTGAGGTGATTACCAGCAATTCTAAATCGAGCAAGACCGGTCGCAAGCCTTTCGATCACGAAGACATGGGCCAACGTTCCTTGGAGGTTTTGGGGCATGATGTCGCTGCGAGAGGGCACAAGCCGGCCGCGCCGCGCGTCCTCCCAGCAGGCTTCTACTTGTGCCAGTATTGGACGAACGTTCCTACCGCGGAAAGCGGTTAGTTCGACAATCTGACTGGTCTCGCTGTTGTCGTCGCGAATAGTCATCTGCAATCCCATCGGAGCGCATATTGTCCGCTCCGACCCTCTCTGTTACCCACAATCAGAACTATGCCAGAAAGAGCGGTCGGTTTCTGCTTCTTTCTTACCAAAAGGTTAACGCGAGGGGATGCATCGAAAGATGGGCGAGGCAGGGAAGCTTCACTCGATGACCGGTTTTGCTCCGGTTTCCGGGTCATTTGAAGACTGGACGTTCACCGGTGATATTCGGTCTGTGAATGGGCGCGGTCTAGATGTGCGGTGTCGTGTTCCGGATTGGGTTGAGGGACTGGAGCCTGCATTGCGCAAGGCTGTACAAGGCCGAGTTGCGCGCGGCAGCGTAACTGTTTCTCTGAGAGTGCAGCGAGACGAGACGGCACCAGAAATGGTGTTGAATGAAGCGCAGCTTCAGGCAGCGCTGAAGCTGCTGTCTCAAATCGAGGCCAACGCGGCTTCCACTGGTCTTGACCTAGTTCCGACCAAGGCGAGCGATATTGCCGCTATGCGCGGTGTTGTCGAACAGCGAGAGACGGGCGCGGACGACACTAAGGCTTTGCTCGGGGCGATCCTTGGGGCGTTCGAGGGTGCCCTGAGCCACTTTCAGGAAGACCGTGCCCGCGAGGGTGACTCCTTAAGGAGCGTTCTTGTCGGACAGCTTGATGACGTGGAGCGGCTGCGTTCGGCAGCGCTTGCCGCGGCAGGTGATCGGACGGAGATGGCGCGGGCGACGATGGAGCGAAATCTGTCACGGCTTCTGGATGCCACAGAAGTGCCGGATGAGGCGCGGCTGCTTCAAGAGTTGGCCCTGATTGCTGTCAAAACGGACGTGACAGAAGAGTTGGACCGGCTGACGGCGCATGTGGCCGCGGCGCGTGGGCTACTTGAGTCAGCGGAGCCTGTCGGGCGCAAGTTGGATTTCCTGATGCAGGAGTTTAATCGCGAGGCGAACACGCTTTGTTCAAAGGCACAGTCGAGCGAGTTAACGGCCATAGGACTTGATCTGAAAGCTGTGATAGATCAGATGCGCGAACAAGTTCAGAACATCGAATAGGGGGCCGGGGACTTGGCGACTACACAGATGAGCCGACGTGGCCTTTTGATTATCCTGTCTTCGCCGTCGGGTGCCGGAAAGTCGACGTTAGCGCGGCGTTTGTGAGACTGGGACACGGACATTCGGTTTTCAGTTTCGGCCACGACACGCGCACCGCGTTCTGGTGAAGTCGATGGTCGCGAATATCATTTCGTGAAGGAAGGCCAGTTCAAATCGATGGTGCATGACGGCGATATGCTGGAGCATGCGTTTGTCTTTGGGAACTTCTACGGCTCTCCGCGCGGGCCTGTTCAGGCGGCGATTGAAGAGGGCGCGGATGTTCTTTTCGACATCGATTGGCAAGGGGCCCAGCAGATAGCGAATTCTCCTTTGGCTCCGCACGTGCTTTCGATCTTTCTTTTGCCGCCGTCCATAACGGAGTTGCGCCGGCGATTGGAAAGCCGTGGACAGGACAGTGATGAGGTTATCGCCAAGCGCATGACACGCAGCTGGGATGAGATCAGTCACTGGGACAGTTATGATTATGTTCTGGTGAATGACGATCTGAATGCCACGGAAGAGCGCTTGAGAACGATAATTCGGGCGGAGCGGCTGCGCCGGACGCAGCAGCCAGGTTTGCTTGGGCATGTGCGTGGTCTTCAAAGCGAATTCGAGGACGGCGAAACATGACGATCTTTGCGTTGGGAGACTATCGTCCCGAGTTGCCGGAAAATGGTGACTATTGGGTTGCGCCTGATGCCAATGTCATTGGAC
>CAYPVG010000290.1:0-2815 GCA_964414085.1 uncultured Boseongicola sp.
TATCAAGTTCGAGGACGCCAAAACGTCCCGATCGCCGTCCATGTGTCCCGCGAAAACGTAGATATCCGGCGCGTCCCCGACAGCTTTGCGCACAATGGCGCCTTCCTCGGGCAGCGCGACAAAGAAGCTTTGGGCGCCTTCTTTGGCAAGCCGCTGTGCGACACGTGTGGCGTCCAGCCCATAGCCGTTGGCCTTGACCACAGCAGCAGTCTCTACGCCCTCTCCACAAAGCTCGCCCAATGCCCGCCAATTGGCGGCCAAGGCATCCAGATCGATATGAAGGACAGCGGCACCCATGAAAGGGGTTTCAATCAACCCACGTTAAGGGTCAAGCAGAAAGCCCGCTCGGCGCTATGGGATCTGCCACTGCCTGCGCAGTTGCTCGCCGATCATACAGTTGTAGTCCTGCGCAGAGCGCTGCGTAATCAGCGCGGACGTCGGACCCGCCAACTCCAACACCAGCTTTTGGCGAACCGCACTTGGGAAATCATCCCAATCAGTGACGGGGATTACAAAACCACCAGGACCGCCAACGACGCAATTAAGGTAATAGACGTCCAAGTCCGGTATGCCGAAGAGGTTCCGTTCCTCCCAAGTCATGAGAGGCAGGCCATTAATTACCAAGCCTGCTTCGATGGCCCGGTCGCGCGCGCGGCGCACAGGGCCTCCCGCATTGTTCGGCCCATCACCAGAGATGTCCACGACCCGTCGCAATCCAACGAAGCCGTTGTCCTCGATATCCTCGATGGCAAACCGCAAAGCGCCTGAGATCGACGTGTGCATTAGACCAATGGGAAAATTCTGTGTCAGTCGATCCGCCACTGCTTCGGCGCTCTCTCGTCCATCGATTATTGTCCAAGGCACGACAATCCGTTGCGATCCGTTCCCTGCCCACTCGACATAGGTGACCGCTATTTTTCCAATGAAGCCGTTTTGAATAACGCCGATCACCTGATCAGAGACCAGTGCCTCTGCATACCCTCGGCGCTGTAACTCAAGCTCCCAAGGTTCCATGGACCGAGAAACGTCGACCATAAGCGCCAGTTCGACATCAACTTCGATGTCTTCAGCCTTTGCATCTGGCGCAAGCAATCCGAAAAGAGCAAGAAAAAGAAGCGTGTAACGCATGAGTTCATGACGACAGCGCTTACCGAAAATGTCCAATCACAATTGCTTGGAAGACGATCAGAAGTCGCTGTCGCCGCCGCCGGATTGCTGCCACGGCTGAACCAGATTGCCAAAGCGCGTAAAGCGACCCTCAAAGCTCAGATCGACGGTGCCGATGGGCCCGTGTCGCTGCTTTCCGATAATCACTTCAGCGCGGCCATGCAGGCGCTCCATCTCTTCCTGCCACTTCGCCATGGCTTCAAGATCATGATCCCCGGGCTTCTCACGCTCTTTGTAGTATTCCTCGCGGAACACAAACATCACCACGTCTGCGTCCTGCTCGATCGATCCCGATTCCCTAAGGTCCGACAGCTGTGGCCGCTTATCATCCCGGCTTTCCACCTGACGGCTGAGCTGAGAGAGCGCGACAACGGGAATATCCAGTTCCTTAGCAATCGCCTTGAGACCCTGAGTAATCTCTGAAACCTCGTTCACGCGGCTATCCTTGGCCGTAGCAGGACGCACAAGCTGCAAGTAGTCGACGATCAGAACATCCAACCCATGCTCACGCTTCAAACGTCTTGCGCGGGCAGCCAACTGGCTGATCGGCAGGGCAGGAGTGTCATCAATGTACAGTGGGCAAGCTTCCAGCGCCTTTGCAGCTTCGACAAACCGGCGGAACTCTGGTTCCGTCATATCACCGCGCCGGATCTGCTCGGATGGCACCTCTGACGCCTCAGACAGAATACGTGCTGCCAACTGTTCGGCCGACATTTCCAGCGAATAAAACCCGACGACGCCGCCATTCACAGCGCCCTCCGACCCATCTGGCCGCAACCCGCGCTTGTAAGCCTTCGCAATGTTGAACGCCACGTTGGTCGCCAAAGACGTCTTCCCCATCGACGGACGACCAGCAAGGATCAGAAGGTCTGATTTGTGCAAACCGCCAAGCTTCTTGTCCATATCCGTTAAACCGGTCGAGATCCCTGCCAAACCACCATCCCGTTGATAGGCGGCATTCGCGACATTAACTGCATCCGTTACAGCGCTGAGAAAGCTCTGGAATCCCTGGTTCGATTGTCCCGCTTCTGCCAGCGCATATAGCGCCTGCTCGGCCTCAACGATCTGCTCTTTCGGTTCGCTTTGTACGTCGACGCGTCCGGCTTTTTCCGAGATGCCCTTGCCGAGATCCATAAGTTTCCGGCGGATCGCCAGATCATAGATCATCTGCGCATAGTCGCGCGCAGCAAAAGACGAGATCGCAGCCCCGGCCAGGCGCACAAGGTAATTTGCGCCGCCCAGTTCTTTCATTCCCGGATCATCTTCCAAGAAGGCCTTCAAAGTCACGGGAGAGGCGAGCGCATTCTTCGCGATTCTGGCCGACGCGATTTCGTAGATTCGCGCATGCACAGGATCATAGAAGTGCGACTCGTTGATGACTCCGGCCACGCGATCATAGACGTCGTTATTCGTCAGGATCGCGCCCAGAAGCTGTTGTTCAGCCTCAATATTATGCGGAAGCGTTTCGCCTTCAGACGCGTCGACGTTGCCTGTACGGATCGTTGAGATCTCGTTCATCCTGCCCCTCGTGTTATTTGGTCCCCACCAACTGCAAATTGCATACGCGGAAGGTCGGGCGGCGTCTATCTGGATATCTTGTGGACAGCCTGTGGACGCTTTCTAAACCCCATCATCTTGCGATGTGACG
>CAYPVG010000291.1:0-4079 GCA_964414085.1 uncultured Boseongicola sp.
GACCCCAAGCTGCAAGGATTACGGGAATTTGGCCGTTCTCACCGAGTATTGCCGCAAAGTTTCTTACGAAATAAAGGCTAAACCCAAGGGCCAACGCTAACATCACCATAAGCCCTGTGCGACCCATGCGGGTGTGACGCATTGTAAAGCCTGCACCCACTAGAACCATCGAAATGAGCAGAATTGGCAATGCGAGTTCTGTGTGGAAAAACGTGCGGTGATTTCTCGCGGAAAAACCTGCCGCTTCGAGTTGAGCAATAAAGTTGGGTAACTCCCAAATTGGTATTGATGACGGAGTTCCAAAACTATCAAGAATTTGATCGCGAGTCAGATTAGACGCCAAACTCATCCGGTCCGCCGTAAACGCATCCTGCTCTGGGATGTTTGCATTCGGATCAAACCGCCATTCTTTCGCGCCCTCAATTTCCCAAGCACCAATCACGAGACGCGCGCGGTCGGCTTCAATCCGATAACTGGGCCGCCCTTCTGCATCGAAGCCAAGAAATGTCGCATCGATTAGTTCTGTACCGTCAAGATTCGAGCGCGCAGCACGAATAACAGTCTGCCCAGTGCTTGTGCCTTGGCGTAGCCAAAGACCTTCGCGAGAGACTGACACAGTCGAAGCTCCGGTGTCGTTGAGACGCCCGGCAACCACTTCGTATTGCTTAGATGTCGCTGCAACGATGGGATTAAAAACCCCGACCGACACCACCCCAATCAACAGAGTAACAATGAGAGGAGCCGCGAGGCTTTTTAAAGCTGAGCGGCCGGAGGCACGTGTGACGACAAGCTCCGAAGATCGCGCCAAGCCGAGGAACAGAGCAAGAGTTGCGAGGATCATGATCAACGGCAGAATCCGATAAAGCGTTTCGGGTACATTGAGTGCCGTCAGCGTTAATAGCATTCCGAAGCCAGCTTCTGTGGATCCGAAACGCCGAATTTGCTCGATCAAGTCTAGAAGGAACAGGATGATAAAGAAGATCATCAGCGTCGAAACGACGGACTTCAGAAAACGTTTTGCGAAGTAAAGATGCAATGTCATGTGGGAGCCTCTTTGGCTCTGCGTGGTCTCCTCAATAGAGCGGGCATTGACGCCAAAAACAGCAAGATAGCTGCGAGGAAAAAGCCCGACAGGGGCCCCAAGTAGGCGGCGATCCAGAGATCAGCGTTGGATTGCACTACATCCTGTCCCAGCCGAGTGAGCATTTGAATCACAATGAGAGCCCCAATGGCCCCAACAATCTGTCGCCAGATACCAAACCGGGAAAACCCACCCAAGAGTAGCGCGGCAAAGCCGACTAATGGAGCCACCATGCCGTTCAACGCATTTCCAAATCGTTCATGTGCTTCGGACACCAGAATGTTGCGGGAAGCACCAGTCAGGGCTTGTGTCGTTTCGGAGGCGGACAGAAGCACCGCTGTGCTCAGTTCCTGCGGGCGTATTCCAGCCCCTCCACCAAGTTCCACGAGCCCGCTGAGATTGAAAGCAAAGTCATCAAACTGTGTGACAGACAATAGCCGTGTCTCTGCGTCATACACCTGAGCCATTCCATCAAACATAATGAGTGTCGGAGCGTTCTCACCGCGGATCAACAGTGCCTCGCGCGCGGTGTATGTTGCCTGCGCTTCGGAATCCCTAGCGTCGGAAAGGAAGATATTCAGTAGTTCGCCTTGGGGCGAAATTTCACGAATATAGAATGTAACCTGGTCTGCAGGATGAATGAACTGTCCCTCAGTCAAAAGGCGCGCCGTCATGTTCTGAGCAATCTCATCGCTTCGTATTGCTAGCTGGCGCAAGCTGGACGGTACCAGGAAATGCCCCAGGACAGACGCGAGAATAGCGACAATTATTCCGAAAACCAAAACTGAGCGCGCCAGTCGCCATGGGGAAAACCCAGTGGCCTGCACGACTATGAGTTCACTTTCGGTGGTCAATCGATTGGTCACATAAAGCGTACCCGCAAATGCCGCGATGGGTAGCACAATGCGGATGACATTTGGCAAAGAAAGAATTGAAAACTCAAGAAAAACAGCGGCGGATTGGCCATTTGCAATCAACTGGTCAAACAGAACGACGGCGCGGTTAACCCAGTACACGAGCACCAGAACCAACGCAAAGAAACCAAACAGCATCATCAGCTGTGACAACAAGTATTTGTCGAATCGTCCAATCATGCCTGGCCGCTCATCTAACTGTCGCCAGCTTAAAGCACAGGGAACCACGAGAGAACAGCAATTGCGGTCCGAAAAGGGTTGTTATCGGCTGGCCTTGGCCGCCCGCGGCATCTAGGGTTAAGCGTGAAAATGGAGAACGTGATATGACCACTTTGCCAAACATTTCAGTTTCTCCGATCGATCTCGATCACTTGAAGGAGTTCGAAGGTCTGATTGCGATTTTTGTTCCAGAAAGTGGCAAGCTTGATCAGTCTGCTCGCCGATTGAACAGGCACTCCCGTGGCGCTCTTGAACGGTTCGTTGAAAGCCAGACATTCTCAGATTTGAAAGAAGGTGACGCGCATCTTCTAAGCTACCCAACGGGATTGCACGCTACGGGTATTCTGGTCATCCGGTTGGACCGTCGTCAGAACCCAAGCGCAGAACGCCGAGCTGGTGCGGCCATTGGGCAGCGAGCCGGAGATACGCCGATAACCACGCTCGCTGGTGGGCGTCAGAAGCTTTACAATATCTTCCTTGGGTGCGCACTCAGGTCATACGCGTTTGACGCTCATAAGAGTGATCGCAAAAACAAAGCACGTGATGTTGTCTTCATGACGACGAAGCCTGAAGGGCACGAAGCTGACCTCGAGCGTGCAAATGCTATTGCGGAGGGCGTCTACTTTACCCGCGACCTTGTTAATGAGCCCTCGAACGTCTTGACCACAACGGAGTTCGCCGAACGTCTTCACGAACTGAGAGACCTAGATGTCAAAGTAGAGGTGCTCGAAGAAAAGGACCTCAAAAAGCTTGGCATGGAAACACTTCTTGCTGTCGGTCAGGGCAGTGTATCGCCATCGAAGGTCGTTGTAATGGAGTGGACAGGAGGTGGGAAAACTGCGCCGCTGGCACTTATCGGGAAAGGCGTAGTGTTTGATACGGGCGGTATATCGCTCAAACCTGCGGCTGGTATGGAATCCATGACTATGGACATGGGAGGGGCAGGGACTGTCGCCGGCGTTATGCGAGCGCTCGCTCTTCGCAAGGCCTCCGCCAACGTCGTTGGGATGGTTGGCTTGGTTGAGAATATGCCAGACGGTGAGGCGCAGAGACCTGGCGATGTCGTGCGTTCCATGAAGGGAGACACCGTCGAGGTTATCAACACCGACGCCGAGGGTCGTCTCGTTTTGTGCGACGTTATGTGGTACGCGCAAGAGCGGTTTAAGCCGAAAGCGATGATCGATTTAGCGACATTGACTGGTGCCGTTATCGTAGCATTGGGGCACGAAAACGCGGGTGTCTTTTCGAACGACGATGCACTGGCAAACGCATTTCTCGAAGCTGCCAACAAAGAAGAAGAGGGGGCCTGGAGATTGCCGCTTGGCGACGGCTATGCCCGCGCTTTGAGAAGCCAAGTTGCCGACGTCAAAAACGTTGGGGGTCGGGCTGCAGGTTCTGTAACGGCTGCTGAGTTCTTGCGGCGGTTTGTCAAAAATGACACCCCATGGATTCATCTAGACATTGCTGGCGTTGCAAGCGGTGGGTCCGCGACAACGTTGGCACCAAAGGGTGCGACGGGTTGGGGTGTAAGAGCCTTGGACCGACTGATAGCGGATCATTTCGAGGTGTAGTCGAATTGGGCGAGGTCTATTTTTATCAGCTTACCGAACGGCCCTTAGAAGCCACCCTGCCGACTTTGTTGAATAAGTCGCTTTCAGCGGGTTGGCGTGTGGCGGTTAGAGCTAAGGACGTCGCGTTGGTTAATCGCCTTGACGACGCGTTGTGGAATGGCGACGGATTTCTGCCTCATGGAAAAAATGGTGGGCCACATGACGCTGACCAACCCATATTGATCACAACAGGTGAAGACACAAACACAGCCGCTTGTTTGATGATTGTCGGTGGCGCAACGTTTGAGATTGAGG
>CAYPVG010000292.1:0-4880 GCA_964414085.1 uncultured Boseongicola sp.
CAATGAGCTCGACCTGATGATGCAGATTTCAGACGCGCGATTAAAAGGGTAACGATCCAGCTTTCAATGCGCAAATTTTAGCGGTGGCAAAACTGCCAAGCCGCCATCGCCCCCCCCCTCACCCAGGGTGATACAGCGCGCGCCGGTATAGATGCCACGTTGCATGGCCCAAAACCGGCAGCGCCACGAACAACCCCAAGAAAAACGGCACCATCGCCACGAACAACACCAGCGCAATAAACCACGCCCAAACGCCCAAAACGGCCTTGTTCTTCGATACCGCCTCCAAGCTGACAAGCATCGCGGTTACGAAATCAATCTCCTTGTCCACCAGCAATGGCAACGACAAGACCGACAGCCCGTAGACCAGAAACGCGACCGCTGCACCCACCACAACCTGCATCGCAATCATCGCCATGCCATTCGTGGTCAGGTAAATCTCGTAGGACGTGCTTACGTTCGTCAACACCGACAGCCCGAAGAACATCGCGAATGTCATATGGGCGAAGAAGCTCCAGAACAGGAAAATCAGCGTTAAAATCACCCCGATCCACGGCAGCTGTCGTGTCCGCTCGGCCCAGACGACACCAAAGATCTCCGTGCGGTCCAAAGGCTCTTCCGCCTCCAACCGCCGCGACACCTCGTACAAACCGACAGCCGCAAAAGGGGCCACCAAAGGAAACCCAAGCGCAAAGGCCAACGTCCACAAGAACGTCCCTGCCCCGATCCAATACAGGATCAGGCCCACGACGACGTAAAACGCACTGAAAATCAGCCCATACATGGGCGCCGCTTTGAAATCGTACCCCCCGGCTTTCAACGAACTCCAAAGTTCGTGAAACGTCACCCGGCCAATATCCGGGATTGGTGAGGCGTCAAACCTGTCTGTGCCCGTGTCGCTCATGGCTCAATACTATCCCCCCAGAAAGACGAAGTCACTTCGTCACCCGATCCCCCGAAAACTGGCCAGGGTCCATGCCCACGACGCTGCGCCACTTTCCGGGTTTCATATCCAGCTTCGCGCAAAGTGCCATCGAGCCTTCGTTCGATGGTCGTACACTTGTCGTGAACTTCGAAACCCCATGTTCGTCGCTCATTGTCACCATCGCCTGTGCTCCAAGGATCAACGCGAGCTTTCGCCCCCGCCACTCCGGCACCGTCGACAGCATCCCCCAAAACCCATGATCGCCTGCGTGGGAATCCGGGTGAAAACTTTCCACTGCCGCAGCGCAAGTCACGGGCCGACCCGTTGCCTTGTCCCGCGCAACTAAAAACACTCCACGCCGCGCCTCTCCGCGCAACACCGAGGCAGGTGGCGGCAACACGCCCCCGACACCAGCCACCTCTGCAAAAGCATCCAAGTCCTCATCCGGGCTATCGGTCCCTAGCCGCGTGACCTCCAGATCACCGCCAAGCGTATGCTCCGCCAATATTTCTCGTGCCCGCGCGACAGAATCTCCGTCTGTCACCACATACTCATACCAGTCACGCCGCATTCCCCACGCGTCCAGCGCGGCGTCGACTTCATCTGTAGCCCCAATTGGGATGAAATACCCAGGACAGGCCCCTTGGATGCGGATCAGGTTCACAAAAGCTTCTATTCCCATCGCTGGCACATCCGCTGGCGCCACAAATCGCCCAAACCAAACATACTGCGGATCGTCTTTGACCAGGTTGAAGAGCGCCTGAGCGCGACGGCTCATGATTTGCACATCCGGTGGGCCAAAAAATCTGTCTTCCATAGGAGTCACCTTGCGCGACAGAAATCGTCGCGGCAAGACCGTGCGCTTTGTTAACGTTTGCAGAAACGACCCACCGTGCAGTTACCGGCACCGACGCAATACCGACGTAATACCGACGCGATACCGACGTTGAAGAACACGTCCTAAAGGGCTGAAAACACGAAAGGTTAACGCACCAATAGGTTTCTCATGTTGCTTAAAAGATATGAAAGAGCGCGCAGCCCTCAGACGCCGTTAATCTTCGGCATTGGCCGCTGCCCGATCCATGCCAGACACACCCATCGCCAGCGTCGCCGCCATCAACCCGTCAAGGTCGCCATCCAGAACACCGCTCGTGTCGCTGGTCTCGAACCCAGTCCGCAGGTCCTTCACCATCTGATACGGTTGCAAAACATATGATCGGATTTGGTTACCCCAACCCGCATCGCCTTTATTGTCGTGGGCTTCCTGAATGGACGCCGTACGTTTCTCCAGTTCCATCTGATAAAGCCTTGATTTCAAGGCTTTCATCGCGATGTCACGGTTCTGATGTTGCGACTTTTCCGAAGACGTCACCACGATATTTGTCGGAATATGCGTAATCCGCACGGCCGAGTCCGTCGTGTTCACGTGCTGTCCGCCAGCCCCCGAGGACCGGTACGTATCAATCCGAATATCAGCCGGATTGACCTCGATCTCGATGTTGTCATCCACCACCGGATATACCCACACCGACGAGAACGACGTATGCCGCCGCGCCGCCGAGTCATACGGCGAAATCCGTACCAGCCGATGCACCCCGGACTCCGACTTCAACCAGCCGTAGGCGTTTGGTCCAGAAATCTTGTAAGCTGCTGATTTAATGCCAGCTTCTTCACCTGGGCTTTCGGATTGAAGCTCCACCTTATACCCATGCGCCTCTGCCCAACGGACATACATCCGCGCCAGCATCGACGCCCAATCACCACCCTCGGTACCACCCGCACCCGAGTTGATCTCCAGGAAGGTATCGTTGCCGTCTGCCTCACCGTCGAGAAGTGCTTCAATCTCGGCCTGCGCCGCCCGCTCCTGAAGCGTCTTCAAAGCGGCCTCAGCCTCAGCCACGACCTCGGCATCGTCTTCCATCTCGCCCAGTTCGATAAGCTCAATGTTATCAGACAGTTCCTGCTTCATGCCCGTATAGCGCCCCATGGCATCCACAAGCATCTGACGTTCGCGCATTAGCTTCTGTGCGCGATCCGGATCGTCCCAAAGGTTTGGGTCCTCGGCCATCGCATTGAACTCCTCCAAGCGATGCTCTGCAGTCTCCCAATCCAAGCGCTGAGACAATAGCTCCAGCGATTTCTCAATCGCGGCAACCGCATTTTCGGCGTCAGCACGCATGGGTAAGTTTCTCCGAGAGGTGTCGTTCCGACACGTCTATCAACGCCCGCCAAGGCCTTCAAGCGCTGCGCGATTGCCGTTTTTTGTGCATGGAAAATAGGATCGGAGCCAGAACTCCTTCATAGACAATTCCAGCCACTTGCCTCACGCCCGGCAAGGCTACGAGGCGCGCCAACCAAGCAAATCCAGGCGTCTCGCGCCAGAGCACAACAAAGGCATCAACACCGGACAAAAGCTCGCCATCTTGAACCACATAAAGCCGACGTGCCGCCTGATCCGAAGTAAGCCCAAAGGACGCCAGATCAGTTTCGTTAAGATCCGCAAACTTCAACGCCCCACCTGACGCCCGAACACGACCCGCGTACATATCAATCTCGCGCGAGCAAATCGGGCAGGAGCCGTTGTAGATAACAGTGCATGTCTTTGTCATGGCTAGGAAATTAGAGCGCCAGGCACCCTAGCCAAGAGGCAGCGACACTTCGCCTCGCTAGTACAATCCGCCCGACGAAATGACGCCCGCCGCAGCCTGACCCGCTCGATTTGCAGGCTCGCCAGTCGTCTCGTCAATCGTCTGCCCACCGACCGCTGTCAGCGTCCCGCCAGTCACAAGCGGCAGGTTGGCACCCATGGCGAATCCACCGTCGAACGTGATGCCAAAAACAGGCTCTTCGCCCTCGCGGAAATACTCTGCCACAACATCTTCGCCCAATGCGTCGTCTGGCAGGCGTGCGCCGGTAAACCGGTCAATCTTGATGAAGCGGCCACCAGCTGGAATTTCAAAGCGGCCTGCGCCGTACTTCTCAATCGCCTTTTCCATGAATTTCTGAAACACCGGGCCGCACATACCGCCACCAGACGAGCCCGTGCCAAGCGGTTCCGGCAAATCGTATCCAATATAGCAACCAGCTGCGATATTTGACGTGAACCCAACAAACCAGACATCTCGTGCATCGTTCGTTGTTCCGGTCTTGCCTGCTGTTGGAACACCAAGGTTCACCGTGGCCGACGCAGTACCGCGCTCCACCACGCCGCGCATCATGGATGTCAGCTGATAGGCGGTTACAGGGTCAATAACCTGCCAACGGTCGGTTTTGATGGCTGGCAGTTCGCCGGGCGGCAGATCGTAAACCGAACACTCTTCACAGTTCCGATCATCATGGCGATAAACCGTCGTGCCCCAACGGTCCTGGACCCGGTCCACCAACGTTGGTTCAACGCGCTCGCCACCGTTGGCGAACATCGAATAGGCGGACACCATACGGAATAGCGTTGTTTCCTGGCTTCCAAGTGAATTCGCAAGGAACGGGTCCATCTGGTCGTAGACGCCAAAACGCTCGCCATAGGCCGCCACCGTGCGCATCCCAACCTCTTCTGCGAGGCGTACGGTCATCAGGTTCCGCGACCGTTCAATCCCGGTGCGCAGCGGTGTCGGGCCGTAAAACTGGTTCGATGCGTTCTTCGGGCTCCAAACCTTGCCACCTCCCACATCAACTTCGATAGGCGCGTCGATCAAAATAGTTGCAGGAGAGAACCCGCTATCTAACGCAGCTGCATAGACAAACGGCTTGAACGAAGACCCGGGCTGTCGCGTCGCCTGCGTTGTGCGGTTGAACACCGAATGCTGGTAGGAAAACCCGCCCTGCATCGCGATGACACGGCCGTTGTTGACGTCCATCGCCATAAATCCGCCCTGCACACCAGGGATTTGGCGCAACGAAAAGACCGGATCTTCTTCTGAACCGCCTTCGTGCCGAACATAAATGATATCACCGACAT